>JALYOR010000258.1 GCA_030856765.1 Verrucomicrobiota bacterium
ATTCCGTATCGGAGGTCGCCTTTGCCCAGGCCTTGGAATTTTCCGAGTTCGGGCAGATGCAGAAACTGGAAAGCGCCGGCGCCTTCGACTCCAAGATTCTCCGGGCCGGCGATGCGCGCGACCCGGAGTCGTTCAAGGTCCGCCGGGGCAAGATCGGCGGCTTTCAGGATTACCTTTCGCCCGAGGACCAGGAGCGGGCGGCGGCGGCCATGCGCAGATTGGACTCGCGCTTTGGCTATCCCGGCTACACTCCCCCTGGCCTTCGTCCTGCTTAAGGACAAACGAGAGCTTTTACCCGTGGCAGTACCAGACCAGCGTCCGTCCCCTAATGACAGCGGCTTTGACGAGCTGAATCACGCCATTCTCGAGTCGGCGCTCGATTGCATCATCACGATGGACGCGGAGGGGATCGTGCAGGAGTGGAATCCTGCCGCGGAGCGCACCTTTGGTTTCTCCCGGGCCGAGGCGGTCGGGCGCGAGCTGGCGGAATTGATCATCCCGCCGGCGCTGCGGGAACGCCATCGCCAGGGTCTGGCCCGTTATCTCGAGACGGGCAAGGGCCCCGTTTTGGGAAAGCGGATCGAGATCGCGGGCTTGCACGCCGACGGCCGCGAGCTGCTCGTCGAATTGGCCATCACCGCGTTTCATCTCGCCGGGGAACCGGTTTTCACCGCTTACCTGCGCGATATCACCGAGCGCGATCGATCGGATCGGCGGCGCACGGCGCAATATGCGGTGGCTAGTCTGCTGGCCGGCTCCTGGAAAATCGAGGAAGCCGCCCTTCAGATTATCCAGACGATCGCCGAGAGCGGGAACTGGACGCTCGGCTCGTTCTGGCTGTTCGAGCCGAGCGACGGTCTCTTGCGCTGCCATTCGGTCTGGCACCTGCCGCTTTCCGGATTGGAAAAGTTTGCCAGTATTTCCCGCGCCAGGGTTTTCCCGATCGGGGAGGGCCTTCCTGGACGGGTCGCCCAGACCGAAAAACCAGTCTGGATCGCCGAGGTAAAGCGGGATGAAGAATTCCCCCGGGCCGGTGCCGCGGCGGCGGCCGGGCTGGCCGGCGCTTTCGCTTTCCCACTGGTGGCGGCTGACCGGGTGAAAGGGGTGATTGAACTTTTCAGCCCTGCGCCCGTGCAACCGGACGAGGATCTGCTCCAGCTTGTCAATTCGTTAGGCAGCCAGATCGCTTATTTCATCGAGCGGCGCCAGATCGCGAACGAGCTGCAGCAACAGAAGGAAGTCGCGGAAGCGGCTAATGCGGCAAAAGACCGCTTCCTGGCCACGCTCAGCCACGAGTTGCGCACCCCGCTGACGCCGGTGCTGTTGTGGGCGGGCGGCATGTCGCACGATCACGCCCTGCCCGAGGAGGTGAGGGAGGGGTTGCGCATGATCGTCCGCAATGTGGAACTGGAAGCGCGCCTGATTGACGACCTGCTCGACCTGACCCGGATCAGCCGCGGCAAGCTCCGTCTCCAGTTACAGGAAACGGACGCGCACCAGGTCCTGCGACACGCGATTGAGATTGTGCGGGAAGGAGAGGGCTCGCCGCGGCTGGCCTTTGAACTGGATCTCAGGGCGAGGGACCATCAGCTGCACGCCGATCCAGCGCGTTTGCAGCAGGTTTTCTGGAACCTGCTCCGGAACGCCTGCAAATTCAGCGACCCGGAGGGGCCGATCGTCGTGCACTCCGAAAATCGCGAGGACGGATTTATCACCATCATCGTGAGCGACCGCGGGGACGGAATTCCGGCGGAGAACCTGGAGAAGATATTCAACGCCTTCGAACAGGGAGGCGAGCGGCGGGAGGGCCTCGGCCTGGGGCTCGCCATCAGCAAGGCGATTGTGGAAGTGCACGGCGGCCGCATTCACGCGGAGAGCGCGGGGCTCGGTCGCGGGGCGAGTTTCATCGTGACCTTGCCGACGAGTCCGACTGCGCGCGCGGTCGTCTGAGCAGCCGCGCCGGGGCTCCAATTCGTTAGGGGAGAGGCCTGCACTTCTCTTCTCACCCGGCCCCAAAAACTTTTCGAAAAAATCCCCTTGCCATCTCTACCGTCTTAGTAGAGTATGAATCTCTACTACATCACTAGAGATTATGAAGACAATCCTTTTGGAACTTTGCCGGACCTGCGGAGCGCTTCTTTTTTGGGCCATTGCCCTGCCGCTGGCCGGCCTCTTTTTGCCGGTCCTCGTGCTTGGGCAAAAGGTGGCAACGAAGCCGCGGTGGAATTCTGTCAGCGTCGTTGCATCCCGGCCGATTGCCGCCTGACGCTAGGACGCGCCTTTTCGCCAGCCATGAACCTTTCCAAACGGAGCGAGTACGCCTTGCGCGCGCTGATCGACCTCGGCATTGCTCGGGAATTGGGTCGCCCGATCCTCCAGGTGAGCGAGTTGGCAGCGAAGGAAAAACTACCGATTAAATTCCTCGAGCAGATCCTGACCCAGCTGCGCCAGGCCGGCTACGTCGAGACGAAGCGCGGTAAGCTCGGCGGCTATGCATTGGCCAAGCCGACCGCAAGGATCAAGCTCGGCGCGGTCATCCGGTTGCTCGATGGACCGCTGGCTCCGATCGCCTGCGTTAGCCAGACCGCCTACGAGCGTTGCACCTGTCCCGACGAGGCGCACTGCGGCCTGCGTATGCTGATGCTCGATGTGCGCAACGCGATTGCACGCATCCTCGATCGCTCCACCCTCGCGCAGATCGTCGAGATTACGCTGCGCAAAATGCGACGGGACAAGGTTCCGGTGCCCTTCGCGCGCCACTCTTTCGGCCTGAACGATCTCCTCCCGGGGGCGAATTCCAAGTCCTCGCGATCATGAAAACCGGGATCTTGTTTGGCGACCACCTTCAGTTACTAACCAAACCAAACTAACAGGACAACGATATGGTAAAAACTATCGCAGCTATCCTTTCGCTTTTTCTGGCGACGCTCACTTACGGAGACGACAAGGTCACGATCCGATTTGGGCATTTCCCTAACATCACTCACGCCCAGGGCGTTATTGCCCATGGGCTATCCCGACAAGGCAAAGGGTGGTTTGAGCAACGGCTCGGGCCAAACGTTAAGATCCAATGGTTCACCTACAACGCCGGCCCCTCCGCGATGGAGGCGATCTTCGCGGGCTCACTCGACCTGACCTACGTGGGGCAGGGCCCGGCCTTGAATGCCTACTTCAAGTCGGAAGGGGAGGAGATCCGCGTCATCTCGGGCGCGGCTGACGGCGGAGCGGCTTTAGTCGTTAGGGCGGATGGACCGATCAAGGCGCCGGCGGACTTCCGGGGCAAGACCATCGCCACCCCACAGCTGGGAAATACGCAGGACATTTCCTGTCGCGCCTGGCTCAAAGCGCAGGGTTTCAAAGTGACGCTCATCGGCGGCGACGTCAAAGTCCTGCCCGTGGCGAACCCAGATCAGCTGGGGGCCTTCCAGGCGAAGCAGGTGGACGCCGTCTGGACTGTCGAACCATGGGTGACCCAGCTCGAGCGGGAAGGGAATGGCAGGGTCTTCCTCGATGACACTCAGGTGCTGACGACCTGGCTCGTGTCGAGCGCCAAGTTCCTCGAGCAGCATCGCGAGATGGCCGCCAAAATCGCGGCGGCCAACGCCGAGCTGACGCAATGGATCCAGGCGAATCCCGCGGAGGCGCAAAAGATCCTGGCGGCGGAACTGAAAGAGGAAACGAAAGCGGCGCTTCCGCCGGAGTCGATCGCGAAGGCGTGGCAACGGATCAAGTTCACGACCGAAGTGTCGCCCGAACTGGTGAAGAAGGCGGTACAGGACGGACGTGACGCCGGCTTTTTCAAGGGATCGACCGATACCTCGAAGCTCCTGGTGAAGCCGTAGGAATCCGATGACATCTCTGCCAAACGTGGATCTGCCCGCGAGCACAAGTTCGTCCGTGCTCGAGGAACTCGAGCTGGTCAAGCCGAGCAAACTGACGGTGACGGAAGTATCGAAGACTTTCCAAACCCGGACCGGCGCCGTGCAGGCGCTCGACCGGGTGAGCCTGAAGGTGGACGAGGGCGAGTTCGTCTGCCTCGTCGGGGCGAGCGGCTGCGGTAAATCGACTCTCCTCAATATCATCGCCGGGCTCGAGAAACCGGACGGCGGCACCGTCTCGGCGGACGGCCGGGAAGTGATGGAGCCGGGCCGGGAACGTCTCGTGATGTTCCAGGAATCCGCGCTCTTTCCCTGGCTCGATGTGCTCGGGAACGTCCTCTTCGGTCTCAAGATGAAACCCAACCTAACGAGTAAAGACCGCAAGGACGTCGCGAAATATTACCTCGAGCTGGTCGGGCTGAGCCGGTTTGAGCGCTCCAATATCCATGAGCTCTCGGGCGGCATGAAGCAGCGGGTCGCGTTGGCCCGGGCGCTCGCGCCCAACCCCCGCATGCTGCTGATGGACGAACCGTTCGCGGCGCTCGACGCGCTGACCCGCGAGCAGCTTTACGGCGATCTCCAGAAGATCTGGGCCGCCCGGCGCAAGACCATCATCTTCGTGACGCACAACGTGCGCGAGGCCGCCTGCCTCGGTGATCGGGTCCTCCTTTTTTCCCCGCATCCGGGCCGCATCCGGGAAGAGTTTCTGATCAAGCTGCCGCGGCCGCGCGACATCAACAGCACCGACCTGGCCGAATACGCCAGCCGGATCATGCGCTCCCTGAAGGGATTCAAGGAACGCAACGGGGAGGTGGCGGAATGAAACGTTTTCTCTTTTCCCTTCTCTTCTTTGCTGGCTTGGTTCTGCTCTGGCATCTGGCGGTGCGGGCGCGCATCTGGTCCCCGGTGCTTTTGCCGTCGCCGCTGAAAGTGGCGGAATATATCCAGTCCGCCGCCGCTGACGGCAGCCTCTGGGAAGCGATCGTGGTCACGCTGAAACGCCTCTTAATCGGCTACGTCATCGGGCTGATCGGCGGCATCCCGCTCGGCCTGCTCACGGCGCGCTGGACCGTCCTGCACGACACGATTGGGACTCTTGCCCTGGGTTTGCAGACGCTCCCCAGCGTTTGCTGGGTGCCGCTCGCCCTGCTTTGGTTTGGCCAAAGTGAAGCCGCCATGCTTTTCGTCGTCGTCATGGGAACGCTCTGGTCGGTCGTCATCGCGACCGACACCGGCGTGCGACACGTCCCGCCGATCTATCGCCGCGCCGCCCTCACCATGGGATCGAAGAACCTTCACATGTGGCTCAAGGTGATCCTGCCGGCCGCGCTACCCTTTATCGTGAGCGGCATGAAACAGGGCTGGGCCTTCGCCTGGCGCTCACTCATGGCGGCCGAGATTTTCGTCACGATCCTTTCTGGGTTCGGTCTTGGCCAGTTGCTGCACTACGGGCGCGAGCTGAATGCGATGGATCAGGTCATCGCGATCATGTTCGTCATCGTCCTGATCGGTCTGGCCGCGGATAAGACGTTTTTCGCGCCGGTCGAGCGCTGGTTGCATCGCCGCGGGGGCACGAGCCAGTAAATGAGGAAATCCCCCGATGACGTGCGAGCCACGCGCGAGATCATGATCAGGAATGATCTTGGACTTCACGCG
>JALYOR010000272.1 GCA_030856765.1 Verrucomicrobiota bacterium
AAAAGAAAACGTCATCGCTGTTTCCCTCGTTCCCGTCGAAATAGAACGGCTGAAAGGTCCAGGTCATCCCGCCGTCGATCGTCGTTCCGAGCAAGGCTTGAAAGATCGAGTTTTGCCCGGCGACAAATCCCAGTGTGGGGCTGACCATGTGCGCACCGAAAAAGCCGCCGCCGAAAAACCCCTTTTGCGAGACGTGCCAGGACGCGCCGGAGTCGGTCGAATAAAGGATGTCCTGCGACGTGCCGCCGCAAATTCCGTTCGCGCCACTGAAGGAAACCGCGCGCAGACTGTCGCGCACGCCGCTCGTGATCGTGAGCCAGGTCGTGCCGCCGTCCGTGGTGCGCAGAATCAAACCGTTGTCGCCGACCGTGACGCCTTCCGAATCGTTAAAAAAATAAACGTCGTAGAGATTCCGAGTTGTCCCGGTGCTGAGCGTCACCCAAGACATCCCGGCATCGGTCGTTTTCAGGATGGTGCCGGCGTCCCCCACGGCAAAACCGACGCCCGAGTCGAGAAGATAATTCCCATTCAGATTGTTCACCGTCCCGGAAGGAACCGCGCTCCATTGCGCGAAAGCGTTCCCTGTCGCAAAGAACAAAAGAAATACACCGGCATAAACTTTGAGATGGTTAGGCATATGTTTCTCCAATTGGAACTTGTTACAGGATCGCGGGCGGGCCGCAAAGCGCCAGCGGCAATTCTGCCTCGATGCACTTCAGGCATTCAACTCCTATCTGCAAGCGCGGCGACTCGCACGCCGACCCGAAAATTCATCGCTCGCAGGAAAAAGACCCATCCTTTGCCTACGGGCCGTCCGAATTCCTTCTGAAGGGAAAGGACCCTTCGCGTCAAACCATCTCGTATGAAAAAGTCTCTGATTATCTTCCTTGGCGGCATCCTCTGTTTCGGAGGCTGCGCGCCGGTTTACGGGCCGGGATATGGACCGGCCTACGGCTCTGCCTCCAGCGCCGGATTTGTCGTGGCGGTGGGCGATCAGCCCTATTACAACCGCGGCCCCTACTACGTCGAGCGCGGGCGCCGCTACGTTTTTGTGCGCGGCCATTGGGGCCAGCGCCGCGGTCACCGCATCTGGATTCCGGGCCGCTACGTAGTTCGTTAGGCGAGTAAATCGCCGGCCGGCTACAGCTTCCACTTCCTGGGTAGCCTTTGCCTGAGGTTGTCGACCTCGGCGAAGAGATCCCCCATTTTCGCGACCCGCTTCAGCGTTTCATCGCAGCGGAAGACCAGCTTCTTTGCCTCTTTCTTTTTCAAGGCCTCCGCGATCTCTTCCCAAGTCACCGGCGTCGAGACCGTCGGCTGCTCTCGCGCGCGCAATGAATAGACGCAGATGGTGGTCTTATGTTCGTCATTCTGGCTCCAGTCGACGAAGATTTTTCCTTTCCGCAGCGCCTTCGCCATTTTCGAAACGACCAGCTCAGGATGCGCCTGTTCCAAATGCTCGGCCAGCGCATGCGATAACTCCTTCGTCTGCTCGTAAGTGACCGCGGTGTTGAGCGGGACGTAAATTTGCAGCCCTTTCGAACCGGAGGTCTTGGCCCAACTCTTCAGCTTCATCCCCTGCAAAAGTTCCCGCAGCCAGAGGCCGACCTGGCAACACTGCACGATGTCGGCCGGCGCGCCGGGATCGAGATCGAAGACCATCATGGTCGGGCGCGCGACATCCTTTTTCCGCGAGAGCGAAGTGTGCAGCTCGATATCGGCCAGGTTCGCTGCCCAAACGAGGGTGGGTAGATCCTGCGCCAGGCAATACTGCATGTCGCGCTGGTTGCCCTCGCTCCAGACTCTCGCAGTCTTGACCCATTTCGGACGATGGGTCGGGCAGTTTTTCTCGTAAAAGAATTCGTTCTCCACGCCGTTTGGATAGCGCTTCATGGTGAGCGGCCGGTCTTTCAGGTGCGGCAGCAGGACGGGCGCGATCTGGATGTAGTAGTGAATCATCTCGCCCTTGGTGAAGCCGGCTTTGGGCCAGAGCACCTTGTCGAGATTTGAAACCGCGAGACTGCGACCTTCTACGACTAGTTGGGATTTCCTGCTCATTGGTAGTTCATGGACTGCACCGTCGGCGTTTCTCCGAAGGGTGGATAGGTCCCGGAAGTAATCTTTTCTCGCGGATGGAATAATACCATATCTCCCCGACTCAAATGCAATATGAGCAATTTGATTTCCACCTACCATGCCTCTAAAGGCTTTCTTTCTCAATCGCGGACCCGACTTGTTCTGGCTTCGCTCTTCCTCGTAACCGCCGTCGGCTTTTCTCAGCAAGCCCGCGCTCAAACAAGCGGGGCGACCTTTGCGATGACCAACCGCGCCGCCAACAACCAAGTGGTTGCCTTTAACCGGGCGCCGGACGGTACTCTGACCGAGGAGACGGCCTATTCGACCGGCGGCAACGGTATTGGCGTAGATTTTGACACTCAAGGGGGCCTTACCCTCAGTGCCGATCACCGCTATCTCTATGCCTGCAACCCAGGGAGTGACGACGTCACTGTCTTTGCCGTGAACGGCGCCAGCTTAAATCGCATCCAAAAGGTTGCGGCGGGCGACCAACCTCTCAGCATTACTCTCTCTGGAGGCCTGGCCTATGTCCTCGATGGTTCCGTGGCCGGGAATGGTGTCACTGGGTTCACCGTCGGCGCTGACGGTAAATTGACGCCCATCCCGAATTCCTTTCGGGATCTTAGCTCGCCCATCGCCGTCCCGGGCGAAGTTCAATTTAGCCCTGACGGTCGCAACGTGATCGTGACTGGCAAAGTGGGAAGCATCATCGACGTCTTTAACGTGCGCGCCGATGGACGGCTGAGCAAGCCGGTGCAAAACGACTCTTTCGGGCCACGTCCATTTGCCGCCGCCTTTCGGAATGATGGCCGGTTACTGGTTCTGGAGTCCGGTCTGCCGGACCTGAACAATTCTGCGGTCTCCTCCTACGATCTCCTGCGCCCGAGCGGAAATCTTTCGGTCATAACCGGCTCTGAAAAGAATGATCAGACGGACGCTTGCTGGATCGTCATCACGAATAACCAGGAATATGCCTACACCGCCAATTTCGTGAGCGGCACCATTTCGAGCTACGCTTTGGGTAATGAAGGCACTGTTTCGTTGATCAACGGCGCGGCAGCTTTCTCTGGGTTAAAGAGCCAACCCACCGACCTCGCATTCGATACGGAAACAAACTATCTCTACAATTTGCTGCGCGGCACCGGCGGAGTCTCCGCTTATCGGGTGGAGGCGGATGGAAGTCTGACCTTTTTGGGTCTCTTCGGAGTCGGTGGCGCACTCCCGGTTGCCGATGGCGCTTCGGGTCTGGCAGCTTACTAAGGCGACCCGGATGGCTGGGACGAGTTGTCTGCGGTCACGAAACGTCGAGTCGCGTCACCGCGGCGTGACTCGACGAACCGCCGCAGATAACGATCGTCGAATTATTTTGCCATCCCATAAGCCGACATCAACCGATTATAACTTCGTAGCGCTCCGCCTTGAGACCTGAAACCCGAGCAAACTCAAAATGAAATCCAAAAAAGACTGCGTCAGACGGCTGAACGCCACCAGCCTGCTCGTATTTTCCCTCTTTAGCATTCTCTCGCTGTTGTGCTGGAATAAGGTCATGGCCGAGCAACCGCCGAGCGACAAGGGCGACCATGTAGCGACCGGCGGCGATCTGGCCTTCATGAACGACGCTGCGCCGGGCGGTGCGGCGGAAGTGGCGTTTGGGCAGATGGCGATGACCAAGGGCGCCAAGAGTGAAGTGAGAGAGTTTGGTCAGAAGATGGTCGCCGACCATTCGAAAGCTGGAAAAGAGCTCGAAGCCCTTGCGGACGCCAAAGGCGTCTCGCTTTCATCGCAGCTCATGCCGGCGCACAGAGAATTGAAGGCTAAGCTGGCGGAGTTATCTGGCGCCGATTTCGACCGCGCTTACGTACTCGCGATGGTCACCGCCCATAAAAAGGATGTCGCCGCCTTTCAGGCCGTGGCCAAGAACGCGACCGATGCCGACGTCAAGACTTTTGCCGCCAACACTCTCCCGACTTTGGAAATGCATTTGCAGATGATCCAAGCGCTCGCCGCCAAAATGGGCGTGAAGCCAGACAAAGATCAATAAGCGCTTGAATCATATTCAAGATTTAAAGGAACGAAAAGTAGTAATGACAACAGAAAGAAACGATATGGAACATGGACACACTGACCGCTCAGCTCACACGCTCGAAACTATCGGCGCGGGCGTCATTCGCTACGGGCTGGCGATCGTTCTCTTATGGGTGGGGCTGCTCAAGTTCACTGCTTACGAAGCAGAAGGCATTCAGGGATTGGTGGCTAATTCTCCTTTCATGTCCTGGGCCTATGGAGTCTTTAGTGTGCGCACTTTTGCGGCCATCATCGGGGTTGTCGAAATTGTGCTCGGCCTTCTCATTCTGACCCGTCCGTTCTCACCGAAGATTTCTGCGCTCGGCAGCATGGGAGCAATCGTGATGTTCTTGACCACCATGACGTTTCTCCTGACCACCCCGGGCGTCTGGCAGCCGGGCTATGGCTTTCCGTTCCCGTCACCATTTCCCGGCCAGTTTCTGGCCAAGGATCTGGTTTTTATCGGAGCGGCCATTTGGACGGCTGGAGAAGCCCTCCGCGCGGCAAAGATGCAGCAAGATTAGCCTAACGAATTCGAGTTGGGGTTTTCTTGCTCATCTCTTGATTTCTCTCTGGCGACCGAACCGTTTTGTACGTCTCCTCCCCAAGTTGTCATCCCGAGCCGGCGGAGCGCGGCGAGGAATTTCGCACTGCAATTTGCGCGTCTCGTCCCAAAACGATCTCGATTGCAAATGTGGGGTCCCTCCCCATCTGCGCGGCTCGGGATGACAAGTGGTCGAGAGCCGGCTCGTGAGCGCTCATGAGAAAAACCGCTCGGGCGACAGCATCGGTTGCGGCTGGCAGATGCGGGCGACGCAATGTTCCCAGGTTTCATGGCCGCTCAGGATCAGGATTTCCACCCGCAGGAAATAGATCGGCACTTCCGGTCGGGTGAGGCGCGGGAAACGAACCGCGTCCTTTTCCGTCGTCACGATCATATCGACGTCGCGACGAAGGCAGCGATTGATAAAACTCTGCAACTCCGCCTCGGTATACCGATGGTGATCGGTGAAGCGCTTCGCCAGCTCGATCCGTGCGCCAAGTTTTTGCAGGCCGCCTTCGAAGCTTTCCGGGGCGGCGATCCCGCAAAAGGAACCGATGTAGGTGCCGCTCAGGCGCTGGAGTGGCAGTTGTTCGCCGCCGTAGACCTCCTGCAGATAAAGCGGCTGGTGCGCGCACTCGATGATCTCGGCCGTCCGATTGTAGAGCCGGATGCGGGCGATTAGCTCGTCGTTAGGCTCGCCCGTGCTCTTGGTAATGAAAATATAGCTGGCCCGGCGCAGGTTGCGCGGCGGCTCGCGCAGCGTCCCGCGCGGGAGCAGGTACTCGTTTCCAAAGGGCGCCTGGCGATCGATCAGGACGATGTCGAGCCGGTGCTTGAGGTGCAGATATTGCAGCCCATCATCGAGCAGCAGCGTATCGGCTTTCATCTCGCGAATGGCGTAGAGACCGCTCTTCACCCGGTCCTTATCCACCAGCACGACGACGTCCTTGAGGTTGTTGGCCAGCATGTAGGGTTCGTCGCCCGCGGTGAGCGAATCAAGCAGCAGCGACTGGCCATCGGAAACGATCCGCGGTGGGTCCGGCGCGACCCCTCGAAGTCGATCGATCCAGCTGCGCTGGGAAGGTTTGGCCACGCTTTTGTAGCCCCGGCTCAGGATGGCCACTCGTCGTCCGCCCGTCTGCAAAGCCCGGGCAAATTTTTCCACGATCGGCGTCTTGCCCGTGCCACCCACGGTCAGGTTGCCGATGCTGATGACGAGGCAACCGAGAGCGCGTTCGCGCAGGACGCGTTTGCGATAAAGAAAGAGCCGCAACTGAACGATCCGAGCGTAAACCAGCGAAAGGACGTAGAGCAGCCAGCGCAACGTTGTGGCGCGCGCGCCGTGTTGACGCCCGAGAATGACGTCAATCGCGAACTGTTCGAGGTTTTCAAGCCAGCGGCGCATCTGGAGCAAGGATGGAAACGACGATGCGGGCCCCGTCATTGTCAGCCGTCATGACGCGCATCTCGGCATCCGGCAAGCCGGAAGCGTCGAGCATCGCGGCGGCTACTTCCGTTTCGCCCCGCAGGGTGAGGCAGGCAATCGTCGATCCGGAGCCGCTCAAAAACCCGCCGAGCGCGCCGGCTTTTTCCGCGGCGGCGATGACCCGGTCGAGAAAAGGAACGAACTTTGCTCGAAAAGGTTGGTGGAGATGATCGTTCATCATACCGCGGAGATTTTCGTAGCAGCCACTGGCGAGGGCGGCGGTGATCGTGCAGGCGTTGCCGCAGGACTCGACCGCGCGAAGCCGATCGATCTCGCGAGGCAGGACACTCCGCGCCTCGGCCGTCTTGACCTCGAAGGAAGGAATGAGCAAAACAAACTTGAGTCGCGGATCGAGCGCGAACTTTTGGTGACGATTGCTGCGCGCGACGACGAAGCCGCCGAACTCGGCCGGCGCGGCGTTATCGGGATGGCCTTCGAGCTCAGCGCAGAGCCCGAAAATCTGGGTGCGTTTCAACGGCCGATCCATCAGGGCGTTCAAGGCGTGCAAGACGCCGAGGCGAATGGTGACGCTGCTCCCGAGTCCCCGCGATCGGGGCACATCGCCTTCCACCGAGCAGGTAAACGCGAACGGCTCGCATTGCGCCGCGCGGAAGAATTTGCGGGCCGCCTGCTGCGCCATCGCGCCGGCTTGGACCGTCGGCGAGCGCGCCATGGTGACGAAGTTATACATCTGCAAAGCGACCCCGAGGCAATCGAAACCGGGCCCGAGATTCGATGTGGTGGCAGGAACGCGCACCGTGATCTGTTGCTTTTTCAAAGGAAATCGTCCGACAGTGCGGGGAGACGAGCAATGGCCGTTTTGATTTTAGCCCGCGTCGCCTGCACGGCAACATCACCACGGCAAAGGAAATGAAAGACTGGATTGATTTCGGGTTAGTGCGCGATTTCGCCGCGGAACAGACCGAGGCTTATCGACTCTGCAGCAGTCCCGACGGCTGGGTCGAACGATACGGCAGCGATGTGCTCGTTTCGTATAAGACTGAATCCGCGCGCGAACAAATCCTGCATGAATTGGATGAGTGGACGCTCCTCGCCAGCGAGAGATTCGACCGTGTCTTCGGCCGTTTTCTTCCCAAACAGAATGCGGAGCGCAACCCGCCTATCCTCATCTCCAGCGATCCGAGCGCACCGCTGCAAAGCACCGTCCTGGAGCGGAACGTTTGCTACACCCTCGACTTCGGGGCCGGTTATTCCGCCGGACTCTTCATCGACCAGCGCGAGAATCGAGGGTTCGTTAGGCGAGCGGCTCCCCGGCGGATGCTGAATTGTTTCGCCTACACCTGCTCCTTCTCCGTCGTTGCCGGCTTGGCGGGGGCAGAAACGCTGAGCATCGATCTTTCCAAGAAATCGCTCAATCGCGGGCGCGACAATTTCGTGCTCAACCGAATCGCGACCGACCGGCATCGTTTCATGGCCGACGACGTGATGTCGGTGCTCCCGCGCCTGGCGCGCAAGAATGAGCGTTTCGATTGCATCATTCTCGATCCGCCGACTTTTTCCCGGTCGCGGACCGGCAAGGCATGGCAGGTCGAGCACGATTTCGAAAAGCTGCTGCTGGCCGCCCTCGAGGTGGCAGAGCGCGACGCGAAAATCCTGCTCTCGACCAACTGCACCCGACTGAACGAACGCGGGCTCGAGGTAATGGGCCGTTTCTGCCTGAAGGCGACCCGCCGGGCGGGCACCTTCCGAAAGCCAGTGCGACTGCCCGATTTTCCTCTTGGAGTGGCGGCGCGTTCCCTTTGGCTGATATTGCGCTAACATTCCTGACGCGCAAAAGCGCGTCAGCATCCGAAATCACATATATGGATAGCGAACAAATGACCGGGGCCGGGGCAGACATCGCCGAACGAGGGCTTCAATACACCAAGGACCAGTGGGAAGAGATCATGGCCCAAACCGAAGATTTCGTGCGGGAGAACCCCACCAAGGCGCTCCTCTACGGCGTCGGGGCAGGATTCATTCTCGATCGGTTGCCAGTCTTTCGCATCCTGGGCGCATTTCTGCGTCTCTTCCTCATGGCCATCAAGCCCGCCATTCTGATCTATGGCGCGATGAAGGTCTATCAGGTCGCCACGAGCGACGAATAGCGCAAGCCACGCGGTAGCGGCGGGTATATTGCCCGCAGATGAGAAGGCGCGACCGGGAGGAGGTTACGCCTAGCGATCGAGGGTGAACCCGACCTTCACGGTCACCTGCCAGTGGTTGACCTTGTTGTCCTCGAGATGTCCGCGCGTTTCGACGACCTCAAACCACCGCATGTTGCGGATGGTCTGGGAAGCGAGGGAAATCGCGTTCTGCACCGCGTCTTCGATGCTCGTGGTGGAGGAACCTACTAACTCAATCTTTTTGTAAACGTGATCGCTCATCTCGGATTGTCGCTGGAGGCGATCAGAACTCAACCGCAAAGGCGGTTCTCCGAGCGACGAGGAGCAAACGCAACTGCAGCGTTTACTGTCCCGGCGGATCGATCCGGGTGACCTTGACTCACCTCATGCGCTGAGACGGCGCACGCTACTCCAGCCTTGTCATCCCGATCCGGCGGAGCGCGGGGAGGGACCTCGCAGTTGCAATCCACGTATTCTCCTGGCCAGCGATCGTCAACTGCGACTGGGAGGTCCCTCTCCGTCCTTCGGCGGGTCGGGATGACAAATGCGGTGCGTGAGAAGTATGCGTTTGCCATTTCGGGGGGCGAGGCTTCGGGGTTCCAGAGTCCCGGAACTTTGCGTTGAGCGCTCCCCAGCCGCTTGTTAGCGTGGGAATCGCGCCCATGGAAAAGAACATCGAGTCTCATCTCAAGGAAACCCGCGTCTTCAAACCTGCACGCGGCTTTGCCGAAAACGCGCGCATCGGCAGCCTCGAGGAATACCGACGCCTCTATCGGGAATCGATTCGCCAGCCGGAAAAATTCTGGACCCGTGAAGCGCGCGAACTGCATTGGCAAAAGCCGTGGAAGAAGGTGCTCGAATGGAAGGCGCCCTACACCAAATGGT
>JALYOR010000277.1 GCA_030856765.1 Verrucomicrobiota bacterium
TTGCGCGCGACGAAGCGGAGGCGGACATTGCCCAAGCCGCCTCTGGTATGAGCGGCAGTCGGCCGGCCTCGGGAAAGAATTTGTCACCGCGGTCGACGAATGTTTCGACCTCCTTGCCCGGCAGCCGGAGGTTTTTCCCGTCGTCTATCGGAGCGCCCGATTAGGGCTGTTACGCAAGTTTCCCTATCTCGTGGTGTATCGCGTCTTTCCAAATTTCATCAGTGTCGTTGCGGTGATCCATGGACGAAGAAATCCGCGACGGTGGAAGGCCCGCCTGGCCGACTAGTGCGGTAGCATTCGTCTACCACGCGCTCCGAAGCCACTTCGACGGCGGCAAATCGCGTCGACGTCGACCGTGAACTCGGCGAAGAATCGGGCATGCTGTGGGGTTCATGGCCAAAGCCTTCAAAGCGCCGAGAGCGAAGAAACGAAAACTGACACGGGGCTGGAAGCGGTGCCTGCTGCTGCTGGCGGCGCTGCTCCTGATCCCGGCGCTGCAGGTGGCGGTGGTGCGTTTCGTGAACCCGCCGCGGACGCTGCCGATGTTACTCGAACAAGGCGGCCAGATGTTCTTGAGCGGACCGAAGGCGCCGCTGCGCTATCGCTGGATCGATCTGGAGCAAATGCCGGAAATGTTCCTGAAGCATCTCTGGGTCTCGGAGGATGAGCGGTTCTTCCTGCATGATGGCTTTGACTGGAAGGAGGTGGACCTGGCGATGAAGAAGGCGGAACGGACCGGCAAGCCAGTGCGGGGCGCGTCCACGATCACGAATCAATGCGCGCGCTCGATCTTTCTCTGGCAGGGGCGGTCATGGATCCGGAAAGGTCTGGAGTCGTACTACACGCTTTGGATGGAGGCGCTGCTGCCGAAGCGGCGCATCCTGGAGCTGTATGCCAACGTGATCGAGATGGGACGCGGGATCTACGGGGTGGAAGCCGCGGCGCAGCATTTCTTCGGAGTAAACGCGCGCGGGCTAACGCGGAAGCAATCGGCCATTCTGGCGGCGGTGCTGCCGAATCCCAAAGGCTGGAATCCGGCGCAACCGGGCCGGGCGTTGCGGCGGCGTCAGGAGCGAATTCTCCGGCGGGAGCGGGAAGCGCGGTTCCCGGCGAATCTGTTGATGAAACACTGATAGCTGAAATCTGAAATGCTATGAGCAATCCCGCGGGCTGTGCGAAAGGAAGACGATGTTTGCGATCAAAGCCGATGTGAGCGAGCCGCGGGCGGAGACCTTCACGTTCCGCGCGCAGAAGACGATGTATGGGGGCAAGAAAATCGCTCGTGGAGATACGATCTTTATCTTCGCGAGCGAGGACGAAGGCGGGGCTGGTTTGATCGCGAGCGGGGTCGTCACTTCAGCCCAGACAATCGCAAAGAAACCGGGGAGCGCCCGGCAAACGGCGCGGGTGAGTATCAATGTTGGGCGCACCGCGTTAGCCAAGCGGCATCTGGGCCGAAGCGAGCTCAAACGCTTTGCCAACTGGAACGACGGCCGGCCGGAAACCGAGCTCAATTTCAAGTTCTATCGTCAGGCTACGAACAAGATTGTCGGCCTCTCGGAGGAGACTGCGAGATTCCTGGGCGGGTTTTTTTGAGCCGGCGATTGACGTTTGCCTCGCCTTCAACCAAAGAACAAATCTTATGACAAATCCACTTGCGAATCCGAACAAGGCATTGTGGGAGAAGGGCGATTTCACGCGCATCGCCGCGAGTATGCGCGAAAGCGGCGAAGCGCTCGTGAGGCGACTCGGGATCACGAAAGGAATGAAGGTGCTCGATCTCGGTTGCGGGGACGGCACGACGGCGCTTCCTGAGGCGCAGCTCGGGGCGGAGGTGTTAGGCGTCGATATCGCGCAGAACCTGGTCGCGGCGGGTAACAAGCGAGCGCAGGAGGCGGGTCTGACCAATCTCCGGTTCCAGGAAGGTGATGCCTCGAACCTGGGCGATCTGCCGGACAAGTCGTTTGACCTCGTGGTGAGTATTTTTTGGAGCGATGTTTGCGCCGCGGCCTTTCGACGTGGCGAAGGAGATGGTGCGGGTGACGAAACCGGGCGGCCGGATCGTGATGGGCAATTGGATTCCCAATGACCCGACGCTGGTGGCGCAGATCTTAAAAATCAGCTCGGCTTACACCCCGCCGCCCCCGGAAGGTTTCGTCAGCCCGATGACCTGGGGACAGGAGAGTCAGGTGATCGAGCGCTTCACCGCCGCGGGAATCCCGGCGGATACGATTTCTTTCGAGCGCGATACTTTTACCCTGGAATATCCCACCGCGCCGGCCACGCTTCTAAACGCCTTCAAGACCTACTATGGGCCGATTATGAATGCCTTCGAAGCGGCGGAGAAGAACGGCCGGGCGGCCGGGTTGCAGAAAGAATTGGAAGATCTCTTTAACCAGCAAAACCAGAGCCCCCGACCGGAGGCCACTTCCATTCCGGCAACCTTCCTGCGGGTGACGGTGGAGGTGGGATAAGAGAAGTATAAAGGTTAAAGTAGAAAGACGGCGCCGACGATTATTCCAATCGGCTCTGCACTCGCTGGATCATCGCGACTGCGGCCATGAGGATGAGCGCGGCGATCACTTGATGGGGACGAAGGGCGGCGTGGAAGAATCCCCAAGTGATGCAGACCGCGGCGAGGGTCTGCATCATTTCGAAATAGCCAGCGGTCGAGGCTTTCGTTAGGCGCAATCCTTCGAAGTAGATCAGGAGCGGGATGCCGCCCGAGATGCTGGCGAGGAGGATGAGGGCGCCGATCGCGGTGCCCGGATGCGCCTGGGCCGTGGCCGGCCAGAGCGCGGCGCCGTGCAGTTTGCCGAAGGCGAGCAAGATCAGGGTCATGCAAAACAGCCCCACGACAACCCGCAAACTGGCAGCGAGGCGCAGCGACATGCCGGTCATGACTCCGCGGCCGGCGACGGTGGAGAGCCCCCAGAAAAACGCACAGATGAGCGCGAAGCCGGTGCCTTTGTTCAATCCCGCCTGCGCGAAAGAGACGCCGATCAGCTCCGGATGATCGACGGAAAGGAACATGCCGGCGATGATGGCGATGCCGGCGAAAAGATAG
>JALYOR010000302.1 GCA_030856765.1 Verrucomicrobiota bacterium
CACCAAACGGGAGCGGTCTTCGGTTGACGTCTCTCCCGTGATGAACTGCGATCCGATGTTTGAGGTCATGATGATGACTGCGTTCTTGAAATCGACCGTCCGTCCCTGGCCGTCGGTGATGCGGCCATCGTCGAGGACCTGCAGCAGCACATTGAAAACGTCGGCATGGGCTTTCTCGATTTCGTCGAAAAGAATCACGCTGTACGGCTTTCGCCTAACGGCCTCGCTGAGTTGTCCGCCTTCCTCGTAACCGACGTAGCCGGGCGGCGCGCCGATCAAACGAGCGACGGTGTGCTTCTCCATGTATTCGCTCATGTCGATGCGAATCATGGCGTTCTCGTCGTCGAAGAGAAATTCGGCCAGGACACGCGAGAGTTCGGTTTTACCCACACCGGTCGGCCCGAGAAAAATGAAGGAGCCGATAGGGCGATTTTCGTCCTGCAAACCGGCGCGGGCCCGCCGCACCGCATTCGAAACCGCGACGATGGCTTCGTGCTGGCCGATGACGCGCTGCATGAGGCGCTCTTCCATCTTCACCAGCTTCTCGCGCTCGCCTTCCTGGAGGCGCGAAACTGGAATGTGTGTCCAGCTCGAGACGACCTCGGCGATGTCTTCCTCCGTCACTTCTTCGCGCAGCAGGCGTGGATTCTTGTCGTTTGCTTCCTTCTCGGTGATGTCGCTCAGCTTCTTCTCGAGCTCGGGAATACGGCCGTATTGAATCTCGCTCGCCTTGGCGAGGTCGTTGCGACGTTGCGCACGCTCCAGTTCGGTCCGCGCGGTTTCGAGTTCTTCCTTCACCTTCGCCTGGGCGTCGATCTCCGCTTTCTCTTTTTGCCACTCGGCTTTCATTCCGCCGGACTTTTCCTTCAGGCTGGCCAGATCCTTTTCCAGCTTCGTTAGGCGCTCTTTGCTCGCGGCGTCCTTCTCTTTTTTCAACGCCTGGCGTTCCATCTCCAGCTGCATGATTTCCCGCTCGATCACGTCGATCTCTGTCGGCATGGAATCGAGTTCGATCTTCAGGCGTGAGGCGGCTTCGTCGATCAGGTCGACCGCCTTATCCGGCAGGAAGCGATCGCTGATGTAGCGATGCGAAAGCACCGCCGCCGCGACCAGCGCCGCGTCGCGAATGCGCACGCCATGATGCACTTCGTAGCGTTCCTTGAGTCCGCGCAGGATGGCAATCGTGTCTTCCACGGTCGGTTCGTTGACTAAAACCGGCTGGAAACGCCGCTCCAACGCAGCGTCTTTCTCGATGTATTTGCGATACTCGTTGAGCGTGGTGGCGCCGATGGTGCGGAGCTCCCCGCGGGCCAGTTGCGGCTTGAGCAGGTTCGAAGCGTCGACCGAGCCCTCCGCCGCGCCGGCGCCGACGATGGTGTGCAGTTCGTCGATGAAGAGAATGACTTCGCCCTGTGAATCGGTCACTTCCTTGAGGAACGCCTTGAGCCGATCCTCGAATTCACCGCGGAATTTTGCTCCGGCCACCATCGCGCCGATATCCATTGCGATCAGCCGCTTGTTCTTCAACGACTCGGGCACGTCGCCGGAGATGATGCGCCGGGCCAAGCCTTCCACGATCGCGGTTTTGCCCACGCCGGGTTCGCCGATCAGAACCGGATTGTTCTTCGTGCGTCGCGAGAGCACCTGCATGACGCGCCGGATTTCATTATCGCGGCCGATGACCGGATCGATCTTGCCGCGCCGCGCCCGCTGGGTCAGGTCCTGCCCGTATTTCTCGAGCGTCTGATACTTTCCCTCGGGATTCTGATCGGTCACCCGCTGCGAGCCGCGCACCTGCTGGAGCGCCTGCATCAGCTGGTCGCGGGTGACGCCGAGTTCCCGCAGGACGCGGGTGGCGGGCACGCTCGCATTCGTTAGGGCAAGAAGATAATGTTCGGCGCTAACGAACTCGTCCTTCAACTTGGCCATTTCTTTTTCCGCGCCGTCGAGCACGCTACGGAGATCGTTCCCGAGACGCAGATCGACATTTGCGCCGCTCACCCGCGGCAACTTTTGCAAGGCGGTCCGCAGCCGATCCTGCAGGGTGCCGACCTGGACGCCCATCTTTTCGAGCAGCGGGCGGGTGATGCCGTCGGTTTGATCGAGGAGCGCGAGAAGAAAATGCTCGTTCGTGATTTCCTGCTGTCCGACCTCGGTGGCGACGTCCTGGGAGGCCTGCACGGCCTCTTGCATTTTCTGGGTAAACTTATCGACGCGCATTTCGTAACTTAGGAGTCGCGGATCAGGTCGCAATCAGGCGCATTTTTTCCGGGCCAGCGCAAAGCTCGCCCATACGCAGTCAACCCGTTCCGCGCAGCGTTGTCGAATAGCGCTTGCGGTCGGGTTAACGCTCGATGCGGCCGCGTCCGAGCACCGGCCCGAGCTGCAGGTAAATCGCCGTCTGCCCCTTGCCCGAGGCGCCTACGCCAAACGAGAGGGAGCCGATCAAGGTATCCGCACCGAGGAAGACGCTGCCCGCGATGACGGTATCGCGCAGGTCAATGTCCCCGGGATTGGCCCAGACGTTGCCGGTCTCGAGCGAGGCGCCGCCATAGATCCCGCCGCCGAAGACCTGAGGGAGCTTACCCAGTTCGCGGTAATAGATCACCTCGGCCAGGACCGCGTTTTGATCGTAAAGCTCCGCTCGGGTGTAACCGGAAAGGTTGAGGAATCCGCCGAGCGCGAAGCGATCGTAATAGGGAAGGGTGCCACCGCTTGTTCGCACTCCAGCAGTCACTCGGGGGACGATCGTATTCGGCCCAAACGAGATTGGCTTGTAGAGCTCTCCCTCGACGCGGCTATAGTTATCTTCGCTGCCTAACGCACTGTCCGAGACCTCTGCTTCCAGCCGGGCAAACCAGCCGCTCCGCGGAAAGGTCACGCGATTGAGCGTGTCGATCGTGGCCGAGGCGCGCAAGACGCCGCGCTCGGTCGTGCCGCTGGCATTGCGCGGGAGGTTGAGTGTGTTGCCGATATCGCTCAAACCATGCGCGTAGCCGATCCGGATTTCGCCGAGGCGGGCCAGCCGCACGCCGACGTCGATTTGGCCTTCGAGCGATTGGAGACGAAAGCGATGCGGTTCGTCATTGGTATCGAGGGCGTCGATCAATTGGCTCGCATAATGAACCGAGGGCGAGAGGAAGAGCAGGCGCGAAGAGTCGAGCGGCTGATACCATTCCGAAAAGACATCGGTGAGATCGCCGATCCGGAGGATGCTCTCCCATTCCCCGCCTAACGAATTGAGCTGCGTCATGCGCCAGTCGAGCAGCACGTTCGCGTCCGCGGTGCCGGGCGTGCTGTAGGCAAAGTCGGCGCCGAAATTGAGGAAATTTGGTCCGCGCGACTTGCGGCGCGTTTCGAGGAGCAAGCCGTATTTGCCTTCCCGCTCGATGACGCGAAAATCGGCCACCTCGAAATCGCGCATTCCCTCGAATTGGAGGAGATGCTTCTCCAGTTCGTGAAACTCGAACCTTTCTCCGGGTTGAAATGGGATCGTCTCACGCAGTTCCTGCCGTTTCACCCCGGAAGTTCCTTCCACTTCGATAAATGAAAGCTGCGCCGACTCCGGCCGCTGTGTTCGTTGCTGGACCAGGTAGCGATCGAATCTCTCCGGACTCACCGCGAGCGGACGCAAAGCCGGGGCGCGGTCCATCGTCGCCTGGAAGCCATCCACGATGTTGCTAGGCGAATTCACAAAATCGGCGGAGGAGCCGTTCGGCATGACGAGGCGGATGTGAATGTCGCGACTCGTTAGGCGCTGAAGTTGGGCGGCGCGATTCTGGCCGATCATGATGTCGAGCATCTGGTTCGTGACCGAGACCACGGAGCCAAGCTTCTCTGCTTTGAGGAGCTCCGGTGCGACGTCGACGGCGATCACGATATCGGCGCCCATCGCTTGCACCGTGTCGATCGGCAGGTTGCTCGTTAGGCCACCGTCCACCAGCGCCTGGCCCTCGATCCGGTAGGGCGTGAAAACGCCCGGCACAGCCATACTGGCGCGCATCGCCTCGGCCAAATCGCCGTGAGCGAGGACTACTTTTTCGCCCGTCTCGATATTGGTGGCGACGGCGCGAAAAGGAATCGGCAGCCGATCGAAATCCTGCACTCTAC
>JALYOR010000334.1 GCA_030856765.1 Verrucomicrobiota bacterium
CTTCCAGTGGCGCCGCTTCCGAGCCCTCCCGCAGCGCGATCCGCACCATCTCACGACCCTTCCAGACTCGGAGGATGCGAAAGTTATCCGCCGCGATCGCTCTCTCGCCCGCCAGGTCGTGCAGGTCGGCCAGCATCCGTCGGGGACCACGGCGGTCGGCGCAAATATCAGGGTGCGCAAGCCAGACGAGAATCTCCGGATGCTGACTCAACCGTGTCCCGCAAATACTCGAAACAGAAAGGAGATGAAAAAGCGCCTCAGGGCCCAAGGGAAAGCCGGTGATCACCTCGGCGAGAGGCGGGGCGTCCGAAGGCCAGTTGGTTTCGATCGCCGCCAGGGTGGCAGCGACTTGCGATGGGCGCAGGCTTTGGGAAATTGCCGACTCCGCCGCCGCCACGCTATTGCGGGGGTTCGGCCATCTTTTCGCGCGTCCGGGCCAGGGTGCGCCGTTCGCGGCGGCTCAGACTGCCGACGCCGCTGCGCGAAATTTTCTCCAACACCGGATCAATCTCCACGGTGATGAATTCCTCCAGCGACATCTGCCGGCGACGCTCCCCTTCCATCCGCCGCCGCCAGAGCATCCGCTGTAGAAAAGAAGGCCGTCCAAACCCAAGCAAGTGGGCGTAGAGCCAGCCAGCCGCGCCGCCGCCGAGATAAGCGCTGTGACTCACAACGCCATCTCGATCGACGATTGTCAGCACGAGGCCGAGCGCGAAAACGGTGTAGCCGAGATACTTCGCCTTCAATTTCACCGGCACGACGAAGAAGATCGACTGCGTCACTTCCAGCTCGGGCAGGATGGTGGCAAAAGCGACCACCAGCGCCGCGATGCCGCCGGAAGCGGCCAGCAAAACCGTCGTCGGGGGCATGAGGAAAAGATGGCCGAGCTCACCGCCGATCGCGCCGCCGAGGTAAAGATAAAGAAAATGCTTCTGCCCGAGGATCGACTCCACGTCGCGACCGACGAAATAAAGAAGAAACATGCTGCCGGCGAAACTCAGGAACCCGGCATGCAAAAACAGGGCGGAGAAAAACTGCCAGGCGTAGGCCTGATCGATGCCGCGATAGCTCAGCCCAAAAAGTTGGGCGACGGCCTCCGGCTGATAAGCCTGAACAACCTGTTGGACCAGAAAGACCCCCAGATTCACCCCCAGCAGGGAGAAAAGGGTGACGCGTTGACGCGGCGTCCAACGGGGCGCATAGGACGAAGCTTTTCGGCCGGACAGGCGCATGAATACAAAATATCTTAAACGCTTCCCGTTGTCATTGCTAAAGCGGTGGGGACCGCGATTGATCGCTCTACCCAGCCAGTTAAGCCGCCGTCAGCACTCGTAACCCACGCGCTTTCATCTGAAATTGGACCGGGCAACTCCCGACCAATTCTCCGTCCAGTTCCACCGGAACATCCTCCGCGCTGCTCACCCGCAGGCGCTGCGTCTGGAAATACTCCACCTCCCGAGTCGTAATGTCGGAGGTGAAGATGACGTTCTGTAAGTACTTGATCAGCTCGATGTAACCAAGCTGCTTGAAAACGAGGACATCGAAAAGTCCGTCGTCAATCACGGCCTGTTTGAAAAATGGAAAGGGTCCGCCATAGAGCCGCCCATTACCGATCAGGACAAAGGAGCCTTCCTCCGTCACCGCATCCTCCGACTCGAGGAGGAGCCGCGGCGGACGCCGGCCGGCAATCTGCGCGGCGGAGATGAGATAACTGAGCGGGCCGAAATTTCGCTTAAACGCCAGGCTGGTTTCCTTCACCACCTGTGCATCGAGTCCGACCCCGGCCAACTGCACGAAATGCTTTTCGTTCGCCGAGGGCAAATCGACCCAGCGAGTCCGGCCCTTCTGGATGATGTCCCAACAGCGCCCGAGGTCATTGGCCGGCAGGCCCAGCTCGTTGGCGAAGACATTCATCGTGCCCATCGGGAGCAGGCCGAGGGCAGCGTCCGAACCGGCCATCCCGTTGACGACCTCATTGATCGTGCCGTCTCCCCCCGCCGCCACGATTTTGTCGAAACCTTCCGCGACCGCCTGGCGCGCCTGCACTTCGGCGTCACCCGCGCTCACCGTGGCGCAGAATTGGGCTTCGCCGCAAAGGTTGCGCAGCCGTTCTTCCCAGCGACGGGCGCGTTCGCTCCGCGCGGCCGGGTTCAAAATGACACACGTTTTCGACAAGGGTTTACTTGTTAGGCCGGTTTCATCTTTTCTTCAATCTCTCGTTGCGTAGCTTTCCCCGGTGAAAAAGCTCGGCCGGCTCCTTCTTTGGCTGCTCGGTGGCCTCGTGCTGCTGGCCTGCATCGTTTTGCTCGGTGTGAACCTGTATGTGCAATCGCGCGGCACACACCAGCGCATCCAGCAGGAACTCAGCCAGCGGCTCGGCACTCCGCTGCACCTCCGCCAGATCAGCGTCACGCCCTGGAGCGGGTTGAAACTCAACGGCATCACCATTCCGCAGGAGCCGGGAAAGATCGGAGGGAATTTTCTGCAGGCGCAGAGCTTTCAACTGCGCGTGCAGTTCTGGTCGCTCTTCAGCGATCGACTAGTCATCCGGCAAGTTTCGTTGATCAAACCGGAAGTAGTGTGGGCGCAAAATTCCTCAGGCAAATGGCGTTTGCCCGAGCTGCCGGCGGAACCGATCCCTCCCCTTTCCGCCGCCACCCCGGCCGCAAGCGGAACCACAACTTCATCTCCCGCCGCGACCTCGAGCGCACCGGCTTCAGTCGCGACCCTGCCTAACGAACCGGCGCCCGCCCCGACTCCGCCACAGGTTTTCACTCCGGAAGTCCAGCGGGTCAATCTGAAGGATGGCGACTTCACCTTCCTCGATTCCGCCGGACGGGTGATCGCAAAATTCATGGGGCTCGATTTTCGTTCCAGTTTCCGCGCCGCGACGGAGATCAAAGGCAACGCCAGCGTCGAGAAAATTTCGCTCCGCGATCGGTTCTTCATTCAGGATCTCGAGTCACCCCTGCGCTACGATCCGAGCGGGCTTGCCTTTTCCAACATCTCCGCGCACGCCGCCGGTGGAGCCATGAGCGGGCGTTTCGAGATGGAACTGCAGACCGTCGATTCGCCTTTTACCGCCGAGGTGAAATTTCGCGACCTGCAGGCGGAGAAGCTCGTGACCAACGCGGGCGGCCCGGCCGGGATGATTCAGGGGAGGGTGGAAGGATTTCTCGATGCCAAAGGCAAAACCGCCGACAGCAATGCCCTTTCCGGCCGGGGCGAGATCATCATGCGGGACGGAAAATTGCAGCAATACAGCCTGCTCGTCGCGCTCGGCCAGATCCTCCAGATCGACGAACTGATGCAGCTCCAACTGGAGCAAGCCGAAGTGAAGTACCACATCAGCCCCGGCATCGTGACGATCGACCAATTACTGCTCCGCTCGCCTAACATTCGTCTCACGGCCACCGGCACGATCAGCTTCGAGGGCAAACTGCGTCTCAATTCGCAATTGGCGCTGAACGACAAGGTGCGCCGCCAACTCTTCGCCCCCATCCGGGAAAACTTTCAATCGATCGCCGAGCCGGCCGGTTACGCGGCGGTCGATTTCAAGGTCAGCGGGACGATCGATCGACCTAAAACCAACCTGATGGACAAACTGGTGGGACGCGATTTGCGTGACCTGGGGGGCGTGATCAGCAGCCTTTTCGGTCACGGGAAAAAGAAGAAGCCGAAGGAGGCAGCGACCCCTTCACCTGCGCCGGACGCTTCGCCTAACGACACCGTCGCCGCCCCGCCGCCGGCTGAACTCGAGTCGCCGACTCCGCGCGACGAAGCCACCCCGGAAACTTCGTCAACACCGGAGCCGGCCGCGTCGCCATGAGAGTCATCGCCGGGAGCGCCGGCGGCCTTCGCCTGTTCGTCCCGAAAACCGACATCCGGCCAACGATGGATCGGGTCAAAGCCGCGATTTTCTCCAGTCTCGGAGAACGCGTGATCGGCGCGCGCGTCCTCGATCTTTTCGCCGGTACCGGTGGCCTCGGCCTCGAAGCGCTGAGCCGCGGCGCGGCCTCCGCCATGTTTGTCGAAAGCGATCGCGCCGCAACTAGCGCGATCGAACGCAACCTCGCGCTGACCGGCCTGACTGGGCGGATTCGAAAGCAGGATGTCTTTGATTTCCTCAGCCACTCGAGCACCGCCGAGGCCCACGACCTGATCTTCGCCGATCCGCCTTACGACAAGTCGAAACTGGGTGACGCCTTCACCAAGTTGCTCCTGCGCAACGACCGCCTGCCGGAGCGTCTAACGAGTGACGGAATCTTCGTCCTGGAGAAACGGCCGAGCGAACGGCTGCCCACGACCGATTTTTGGAAAGTGATCCGCCGCAAAACCTACGGCGCGACCGAGACCATCTTCCTGCAACGAAAGGGCTACAACAGCTAGCACCGCGTGATCCGCCTCCTCTACAACCTCTTCTTTCCGCTCGCCCTGCTTCTATTTCTGCCCGGCTACCTGCTGAAAATGTTCCGGCGCGGCAATTACCGGAACAAATTCGAGCAGCGCCTTGGATTCTACGATCGGGCGACGCGGGCCAAACTCTCCCGTGACCGGCACACCTGGCTGCACGCCGTCAGCGTGGGGGAAGTCATGATCGCCCTGAAGCTGGTGGAGAAGATGAAGGAGACTGAGCCGGCCTTGCGCGTCGCTTTGACCACGACCACGACTACGGGTTTCGCGCTCGCCAGCCGGCAAGCTCCGTCCTGGACGGAGGTGCTCTACACCCCGCTCGATTGGTGGCCGATCATGCGTCGCGCCTTTTCGGTTATCCGACCCACACGCATTGTTCTCGTGGAAGCGGAGGTCTGGCCCAACCTGACGGCCATCGCCCACCGCAAACAAATTCCGCTCGCGCTCGTGAACGCCCGGCTCTCGCCTCGGTCCGAAGACCGCTTTCAACGATTCAATTGGTTCGTTAGGCCTTACTTTCGGCAGCTTGACCTTATCGGCGTGCAGGAGCTCGGTGATATCGCGCGCTGGACCACCCTCGGCGCCCAGCCCGCTCATCTCCATCTCACCGGGAGCATCAAGTTCGATCCGGTGAATGTCCCGCCGCAGCCAGCAAAGCCCTCCGCGGTCCTGCAAGATCTCGGGATCAGCGCCGAGCGCCCCATTCTCCTCGCCGGCAGCACGCATCTGGGCGAGGAGGAAATTCTGGCGCAGGTCTTCCTCGAACTGCGGGGTGAATTTCCGGAGCTCCTCCTCATCATCGCGCCGCGCCACATCGAGCGCGCACGGGAGATCGCGGCGCAGTTGCACCGCGCCGGCCTCACCACGGTGAGCCGGAGCGGGAGCGGATCGGCCCAACCGCCGGATTGCCTGATTCTCGATACCACCGGCGAACTGCGCGATTGGTATGCGGTCGCGACCGTCGTTTTTATCGGCAAAAGCCTGACGGCCCGCGGCGGCCAGAATCCGGTCGAAGCGATCGTGGCGGATCGTCCGGTTGTTTTCGGGCCGCACATGGAAAACTTTGCGGCTCTCTCTCTATCGCTGGTCGCGGCCGGTGGCGCGCTGCAGGTCGATGACGCGACGCGTCTCCCGCCGGTCGTGTCCAGCCTCCTGCGCGATCGGTCGCGGCGCGAGGACCTTGCGCGCCGGGCTCGAGCGGTGCTCGACCAACATCGTGGCGCGACCGAACGCACCGCGGCGCTGCTGGCCAAAATGCCCGGGTCTCCAGTCTGAAATTCCTTGCATCGCAGGGCGCCCCCCGGATATTGGGCCGCTCCGCCTGACCCTATCGTCCAGAGGCCTAGGACACCGCCCTTTCACGGCGGTAACACGGGTTCGAATCCCGTTAGGGTCGCCACCCTCTGACACGAGAGAAGCGAGGCCAATTGCAT
>JALYOR010000347.1 GCA_030856765.1 Verrucomicrobiota bacterium
AAAACCGATTTTCGCCCGGCTGAGTTTCTCCGCCATCCAGGCGCCGGCATTGCGAACGCCGCTCGCGTCGAAGCCGAGCGCCGTCATCAGGTTGTGGAGCTGTTCGTGATCGGCTTTGACCTCCGCGTGCAGCTCCTCGAAAAACGCGGCCAGCGGCGTGCCTCGGTGCGTTTCGATCGAATGCTTAATCAGCTCCAGCGCGGCCACTCCGCCGGCATAATGATCCTTCAGATAGCTTTCGAGCTGCTGGGAATTTTCCTCCTCACTCATCCGATTTTCTAATCGTGCTTGCGAGGCAACATGGCCGTGAGCGCTTGCGCGAAACAGGCGCCGGCGTTGCCTACTGGTGTGAAAGACTCCGCACCGTCGCGCGCCATCATCCATCTCGATATGGATTGCTTCTACGCTGCGATCGAGGTGCGCGACCGACCGGAACTGCGCGGCAAAGCAGTCGGGGTCGGCGGCGCGCGCGACCGGCGGGGCGTGCTCACGACCTGCAATTATGAAGCGCGCGAATTCGGAGTCCGCTCGGCCATGCCCACTTTCATGGCCCTGCAGCGTTGTCCGAAATTGATCGTGCTTCCGACGCGTTTCGATGTTTACCGGCGTGAGTCGGCCGTGATTCGCGCGATTTTGCATCGCTTTACTGAATTGGTGGAGCCGCTCTCGCTCGACGAAGCGTATCTCGACGTCAGCGCGCACCCCGGCGCGCCGGGACCGCTGGCCGAAGTGATTCGCAATCTGATTTTTCAAAAAACCAAACTGACCGCCTCGGCCGGAATCGCGCCGAACAAACTCGTGGCCAAAATCGCGAGCGACCTGAAGAAGCCGAACGGGCAGTGCGAGGTCGCGCCTAACGAGGTGCCGGAATTCATGGCCGCGCTCCCGGTGCGCAAAATCTGGGGCATCGGTGCGGTCACCGAACAAAAATTGCAGCAACGCGGGATCACCACCTGCGGCGAACTCCAGCGCTTCAGCCGGCTGGAATTGCTCAATATCTTCGGCAAATTCGGCGCCGAACTTTACGATCTTTGCCGAGGAATAGACGAACGGCCGGTCGAGCCACATCGCGAACGCAAATCGCTCAGCAACGAGGAGACCTTTTCCATCAACCTCGAAACGCTCGGCGCCTGCGAAGAAAAGCTGGAGGAATTGTTTGCCGAACTGATGGCCGAGCTGGCCCAGAAAGAAGCGGACCGGACGATTACCAAGATCTTCCTGAAGCTGAAGTTCGCCGATTTCACCCGCACCACGGTGGAGCGTGCTGGCCTGGCGCCTTCGTTAGGTGATTACCGCACCTTGCTGACGGAAGCTTTCAGTCGCACAAGCAAGAGCGTCCGCCTGATGGGAGTCGGGGTGCGCTTTGCGAGCGTGGAACCGCCCGATGCGGCGCAGTTGGCGCTGTTGTAGCCGGGGACGCTGTCCCCGGTCACTTCGCCTGCCGAGGCATCGTCGGCCGGGGACAGCGTCCCCGGTTACACAGCAATTTACCGCGCGTCCAGTTCGCCTGAGACGAAAACAATCTCGCCC
The DNA here is from genome assembly GCA_030856765.1 of Verrucomicrobiota bacterium. Classification (GTDB taxonomy): domain Bacteria; phylum Verrucomicrobiota; class Verrucomicrobiia; order Chthoniobacterales; family UBA10450; genus Palsa-1392. Next base: position 1,531 of record JALYOR010000347.1, read on the forward strand.
CCGATCACCGTCATCAGGCAGCGGGTCCGCAATATTTCCGGCGCGGGAATTTTCATGATGTCGCCGGAGAGGATGGTGAGGTCCGCGAGCTTGCCGGCTTCGATCGAGCCTTTCTCCTTTTCCTCGAAGGCAGCGTAGGCCGGCCAGCGGGTGAACATCTTGAGGGCCTGCTCTCGGGTCACGGCCTGTTCCGGATGCCAGCCCGGACCGGTGAAGCCGTCTTTGCTCCGGCGCGCAACGGCCGCGTAGAATTCGATCATCGGCTCGCCCTGTTCCACCGGGGCGTCGGAGCCACCGACGATGATCGCACCGGACCTGAGCAGACTTTGCCACGCATAAGCACCAGCCAGGCGAGCTTCGTCCAGCCGCTGCGGCGCGAAAAACAGATCGCTGATCGCGTGCGACGGCTGCATCGACGCGATTACGCCTAACTTTGCGAAACGCGGCAGATCAGCAGGGCTAAGAATCTGCGCGTGCTCGACCCGCCAGCGCGGCTCTTTCACTTTCCGTTGGTCGGCCGGGACTGCTTCGAAAGCCTCTGCATAAAGATCGAGAATGAGACGGTTGGCGCGATCGCCGATCGCGTGTGTCTCGACTTGGATGCCGCGGCGCAACGCTTCCGCGAGCATGGGGCGCAAGTCGGATTCTTTCTCCGTCAGAAAACCGGAGGTGTCGGCGTCGGAGTACGGTTTAAGGAGGGCGGCGCTGCGCGAACCGAGCGAGCCATCGAGGACGACCTTGATCGCCCGGTTGTTGAAACGATGATCGTAGGCTTCGAGCGTCGGGCCGTCGTGGAGGAGTTTGGTCGCAGCTTCACCCGGGCCGTAAACTGCGTTGCAAATCCGCAGCTTTAGTTTGCCCTCGCCGTAAAGCTTCCGGAGCAACTCGACCTCGGGCAGTTGACTGCCGGCGTTTTGGATTTGGCACCAGCCCAGCTTGACGCTGCGCTTCGCACCCAAGACGATCGATCTTCGTTTTCTTCCCCGGTCGAGCGCGGGATCTTCCGCTGCACGAGTTCCATCGCGTTGTCGAGTAGCATGCCGCTAGCTTCACCGGTTTTCTTGTCGCGCAGGATCTCGCCGCCAAACGGGTTTGGCGTCTTGGCATCGATCCCGGCGATTGCCAGCGCTTCGGTATTGGCTACCGCGCCATGACCATCGGCCCGCGCCAGAAAAACCGGATTGCGCGGCGCGACTTGGTCGAGATCCTGTCGAGTCGGGAAAACAGCCGGCTTCCAAAAGGTTTCGATCCAACCGCGGCCGGTGACCCACTTGCCGGGCTCGACTTCCGCGACGTGCGTTTTGACCTTGGACAGGAAAGCTTCCTTGCTCAGCGCGTCGTCCAAGTTCAAAGTCGTTAGGCGCTCGCCCACCCGAAGGAGGTGGTAATGCGAATCGGTCAGCCCGGGCACGACGGTCTTTCCCTTGAGATCGATCGTGCGAGTCTTCGTCCCCGCGTATTTCTTTGCCTCATCACTCGACCCGACGAAGACGATGCGGTCGGCTTTGATCGCAATGGCCTCGGCCTGCGGTTGCGCGTCGTTCACGGTGTAGACGTTGCCGCTCACAAAAATCGTGTCGGCAGGCTGCGTCTGGGCAAAAACCGCGGCGGGGAATAGAAGGAGGACGAGAAGAGAAAGCCTCATGTCCAATTCGGCGGGCGCTTCTCGAGATAAGCTGCAATGCCTTCTTTCGCTTCCGCCGATTCACGGGCCTCCATGTGATGACGCAGGGCGGTCTCGACGTCTTCCTGCACCGAGGTGGACCAGAGTTCCTCCATCAAACCCTTCGCGCTGGCTAGGGCTCCGGGCGCGTTCTGCAGGACGGCGGTAACGATCTTTTGCGTTTCGGCTTCGAGATCGTTAGGCGGAACGACGCGATTGACCAGGCCGATTTCGCAGGCGCGTTCGGCGGTGATCAGGTCGCCAGTGAAAAGCAGTTCTCGGAGATCACGTTCCCGCAACTGGCGGCGCAGAAATGTCATAACCAGTCCCGCGACCAAACCTCGCTTTGCTTCCGGGTAACCGATCTTGGTGCCTGCCGCTGCGACGACAAAATCGCAGGTCGACATCAGTCCCGCGCCTCCGGCTACGGCCGCGCCGTGGACTTGCGCGATCGTGATTAGGCGCGTCTGACTCAGCGAGAGCAGACTCTTCGCAACAAGATCGGCGGATTGATGGGCGCGCTCGGGCATGGCGGTTTCGTTCAAATCCATCCCGGCACAAAAGGCTTTCCCGGCGCCCCGCAAAATCAAGACACGCTGTTTCGAATTGGTGCTCGCGACTGCGACGGCGTCGGTCAGCTCGGTCATCAATTCGATCGTTAGGGCGTTGCGCCTTTCCGGACGATTCAGGGTCAGGGTGGTGACGCCGCCGGTTTCTTCGATCAGGACATTTGGCATAATGAGAATCTCGCGGGTGAAGATGGCGAGGTTCTTCGCTACGCTCAACATAACAAGGAGAAACGCTGCGCCCAATGGATGACGTAAAATTGATCGAATGCCCCCGCGATGCCTGGCAGGGATTGCCGAAGCAAATCCCGACTGCGATGAAAGTGCGTCATCTTCGGGCATTGATCGACGCGGGCTTCCGGCACCTCGATGCGGTCAGTTTTGTTTCGCCCAAAACGGTGCCGCAAATGGCGGACAGCGAAGACGTGCTCGCGCAGTTGGCGCCGCCGGCGGAGGTCGAGATCATCGGCATCGTGGTTAACGAAAAGGGCGCGGAACGCGCGATCGCGACGGGTGCGGTTCGCACGCTGGGTTATCCCTGCTCGATTTCGCCGACCTTTCTGCGCCGGAATCAGAATCAATCGCTGGACGAGAATTGGGCGACCCTGGAAAGCATTCGCGAGCGCGCGGCGGCGAGCGGACTCGGGATAGTGGTTTATATTTCGATGGCCTTTGGGAATCCCTACGACGACGCCTGGAGCAAGGAACAGCTGGTCGAGGCGGTGGCCTCTCTTGCGACGCTTGCAGTTCACTCCATTTCCCTCGCGGACACGGTCGGCGTCGCGACGCCGGAGCTCATTGGTGAGGTGATGGCGGCCGTCCTGAGCGGCTCGCCCGGGAATGACATCGGCGTCCATTTACACAGCACGCGGGCGGAAGCAGGAGCGAAGATTCTGGCGGCCTACGACGCGGGCTGTCGCCGTTTCGATTCGGCGCTTGGAGGACTGGGAGGTTGTCCCTTCGCTCAGGACCGATTGATTGGGAATATTCCGACCGAAGAAGTCATTCGTGCGCTGGAGCAACGCGGCTTGCCCTCGCCGGTCCCGAGCGATCTCGGGACCGTGACGACGCTCACTGCGGAGTTCAGTCGCGATTTTTCTACCTAACGAATCAGGTCTGCACCACGCCCATGTGGAACCGGTGCTGCGGCATCGGCCGGGCGACGTAGCTTAACAATTTCATCAAGACGTCGCGCGTTTCGTGCGGCTGAATGATGGCGTCGAGCCAGCCGCGCGCTGCGCCGTAGCGGATATCGGTTTGCTCCTCGTAGGTTTCTTTCACCTTCGCCCGTAACTGCTCCAGTTCTTCCGGTGTCGCTTTTTTGTCGCCGCGTTCGCGCGAACGCGCCAGGACGGAGAAGACGGTGTCGGAGGCCTGCGCGGCGCCCATCACTGCATAGCGAGCATTCGGCCAGGCCAGAATGAAGCGTGGATCGTAAGCCTTGCCGCAGAGCGCGTAGTTGCCGGCGCCGAATGAACCGCCGACCACGACCGTGATTTTCGGCACAATAGAATTGCTGACCGCGTTCACCAGCTTTGCGCCACTGCGGATGATGCCGCTCTGCTCCGCATCGCGGCCGACCATGAAGCCGGTGACGTCCTGGAAAAAAATGATCGGCAGGCCGGTCTGATTGCAATCCATGACAAAGCGCGCGGCTTTATCGGCGCTATCGGCGTAGATCACGCCGCCCATTTGGATGCCGGCCTTCTTCGTCCGGACTTGATGGCGTTGGTTGGCCACGATGCCGACGGAATGTCCACCGATGCGCGCATAGGTGGTGACCAGCGTCTTGCCATAGTCGGCTTTGTATTCGTCGAGCGAATTCGCGTCGATGATCGAGGCGAGCAGGTCGCGTGCGTCGTACTGCTTCTGACCTTCCAGGCTGATCAAATCGTAGACCGCCTCGGGCGGCTTGGCCGGGCCTGCGATCTTCTTTTTCGATCCGTTCTTTTTTGCCGCTTCCGCTTCGGGCAGATGCGCGACGAGCGAACGCAACCGCTTGAGACAGGACGGGTCGTCCTTTTCGTGGAAGTCGACCGTGCCGCTGACTTCGGCATGCATGAGCGCACCGCCCAGTTCTTCCTGTTCGACGATTTGGCCGATGGCGGCTTTGACTAACGACGGGCCGGCGAGGTAGAGACCGCTGCCTTCGGTCATGAGAATTTTGTCGCAGAGCACCGGCAGGTAGGCGCCGCCTGCGACGCAGTTGCCCATGATGGCGGCAAATTGCGGAATGCCCGCGGCCGAGATGACGGAATTGTTGCGGAAGATGCGCCCGAAATCGTCTTCGTCGGGGAAAATTTCGTCCTGCATGGGCAGGAAGACGCCCGACGAATCGACCAGATAAATGATCGGCAACGCGCACTCGAAGGCGATGCGTTGCGCGCGGATCAACTTCTTTGCGGTCTGGGGAAAGAAGGCGCCGGCTTTCACAGTCGCGTCGTTGGCGATGATCATGCACGGGATGCCAGCGACCTGGCCAATACCGGCGACGGCCCCGGCGGCCGGGACGCTCCCCCATTGGTCGTACATTTTGTAGGCGGCCCACAGGCCAAGTTCGAAAAAATTGGCCCCGCGATCAAGCAGATGCGCGATGCGTTCGCGGGCCGGCAACCGGCCTCTCTTGCGCTGTCGGTCCTGGCCGACTTTGCCGCCGCCTTCGCGCAGGATTTCCTCTTCGCGGAGAATGGCCTCGCATCGTTGGCGCAAGGCGTTGCGGGTGGCGGAGTCGGCAGGTGCGGTCATCGGGTGGACTTACTTCGGCGAAGGGGTTCGATCAAGCAAACGCCTCGCCGACGGACCGAAATGACGGGCGACCAGGCGGCGCCGAGCCTTGGCGCTAAAAAATTTCGTGTTCCGGCCCGTAGCCGAGATCGCCGCGGATCGAGCGCAGTCGCCGCCTCATTCCGCGATCGGATTCGGGCCGGTTGATGCGTTCCATGGCCATCTTCACCAGTAACGGGATGACGGCTAGGGTGCCGACGGAAACCAGCGCAATGGCCGTGGCCTGTCGCGCCGGCCGATTGAGACGTTCGGCCATGAGCATGCCGACGCCCAAGCCAAAGGCGGCCCGGGTCAGGGTCAGCAATCCGTCCAAGGGCAGAGCTTCCGCCGTTTTTGGAATGGATAACGAAATTGACATCGCCTAACCTTATACTTCCCGTAACAAAAAAAGGAAACGGGAATTATCTTTAGCGCTCGCATTCGCACCATTTTTCTGAATGACCAAACCGCTTTACGCACTCATCCTGGCGGGCGGAAGCGGCGAACGCTTCTGGCCGCTGAGCCGGCGCGCGCGCCCCAAGCAACTGCTCAAGCTCGTCTCGGCCAAGACCTTGCTCGAGGAAACCGTCGATCGGCTCGAAGGCCTGGTTCCCCTGGAACAAATTCTGGTCCTCGCCAATGTCGAACACGAAGCCGCGGTGCGGGAGTTATTGCCCGATCTTCCCCCCGAGAACATCGTCGCCGAACCGGCGAAACGCGACACTGCCGCGGCCATTGCGCTGGCCACCGCCTGGGTCGCGGGCCGGGATCATCGCGCGACCATGCTGGTGTTGCCCGCAGACCATGTGATCAGGGACCAAGTCGCCTTCCAGGAAACGGTGCGGACGGCGGTGCGGGCGGCAGAAGAAACGGGCTCGCTCGTGACCATCGGGATCAAACCGACCTGGGCCTGCCCGGGATTCGGTTACATCGAACGAGGCGCGTCTGCGCCGTTAAAGGGAGCGGCCACGCCTAACGATATCTATCGCGTCATCCGTTTCCGAGAAAAACCGAACTCCGAACTCGCCGACAGCTTTGTCAATAACGGTAACTTCCGCTGGAATGCCGGGATGTTTGTCTGGTCGGTGCCGACCGTGCTGAGCGAATTCAACCGGTACGCTCCGGAGCTGGCCGATTTCATTTCCCAGGTCCGCGCGCCCGGCAACTGGGAGACGGCCCTGAACAACCGCTTCAGCCGGTTGCCTTTCATTTCTTTCGATTACGCGATCATGGAGAAAGCCGCGCGGGTTCTGATGGTGGAGGCGAGCTTTGATTGGGACGACGTCGGCGGTTGGCGCGCGGTTTCCAACTATCTGCCCAAGGACGAGCATTCAAACGCAGCCAATTGCGAGCTGACCACCCTCCATTCCAGCAACAACATCGTGTTCAGCGACGAATCCGCCAAGGTTGCGCTTCTCGGGGTCAACAACCTCATCGTCGTCCGCACGGCCGACAGCATCCTGGTCTGTAACCGGCGCGATGCCGAGAAAATCAAGGCGCTCGTTTCGAAGCTGCCTCCGGAGTTGCAGTAAAGGCAACGGCTTGCCTCACGAGATGAAACGGATCATGGGAATCGATTATGGGACGGCGCGGATCGGCGTGGCGCTTTCCGATGAACTGCAAATGCTGGCCCACCCCACCGAAACGATCGCGCTGTCCAAGGTCGCGGATCCGCTGGCGCGGATCGCCGCCATTGTCAGGGAAAAGAACGTCGAACGCGTTGTGGTCGGCCTGCCCAAACATATGAATGGGAGCGCGGGCGCCTCGGCGGAAGAAGCGAGCGGCTTCGCGCAAAAGTTGAAAGCTAAAGTGGACTGCGAAGTCCGCACCTGGGATGAGCGCCTCTCCAGCGTAGCGGCCCATCGCGCGTTGCGCGACGCCGGCAAGTCGACCCGCCAAACCCGCGGCTATATCGACCAGGTCGCGGCGCAGATGCTCCTCCAGGGTTACCTCGACAGCCTGCCGCAAAATCAGGATGGC
>JALYOR010000383.1 GCA_030856765.1 Verrucomicrobiota bacterium
GCGCAACATGAGGGTCGGCACGCCGTTCATGGGGGCAATCACGACCGAACGGCTTAAGACAATGCGTGCGGTCGGGCGTGAGAAGCGGACGAAGATGAGACCGGTCATGACGGCGAGCAGGAAAAGCCCGCTCATGATCTCGATCGTGGTGACGATGTTACTGTAAAGATTGCTCGGATACATGTTGCCGTAGCCGACGGTGGCGAGAGTTTGCACGCTGAAAAAGAAGGCGTCGGAGAGAGAGCCGGGCCGCATGTGAGCGACGCAATCGCCCCCGAAAAAGTAAAGCGCGCCGAAGAGCACATTGAGGGTGAGATAGACGCTTCCGACCACAAGCGCGAACTGCGGCCAGGTCAGCGCAAGCATCCATTGGTAGGCGTCGCGCCATTCCCATTTCTCGGCATTGAGCTTGAGGAACTCGACGTGGCCGGCCCGGACTGAGACCAGATTTTGGTTTTTCTTCATCGGCGCATTCTAGCGCATTTTTCCGCTCATGAGGCGCCAGGGTGATCCCGACGCGCTCTGGAATTCTTACGTCCACTAACGAACAACGGCGGAATTCCGCTACCGACTTGTCAATTGCGTTGACCTCTGCCGGGCGGTCTGATGTGAATCTCGCTATGAATACCAAACGAACGATATTAGTCGCTGCGGCGCTGTGGTTAACTACAGCCGTCGCCAGCATTGCCGGCAGTGCCCAGCTCGGGACTTGGAAGCTCAACGAAGCCAAATCCAAACTCGGTTCCGACGGGGCGAAAAACACCACCGTCACTTACACCGAGGCCAAAGGGGACATGATGAAGGTGATCGTCGATGGCGTAGATAAAGACGGCAAGCCAATCCATTGGACTTGGAAGGGAAAGTTCGACGGCGAACAGCATAAGACAAAGGGATCCTCCATGGCCGACACGATCGGCTACAAGATGGTCGACGATCACACTAACGAAATGACCGTGATGAAGGACGGCAAGGTGGTGATGACCGGCACGATCGCTGTGAACAAGGACGGAAAGTCACGCGTGGTGACCACCAAATCGACGGACGCTGACGGGAAAGAGCAGACCGTTAAGGCCGTCTACGACAAAGAATAGTTCCTCCCCGCAAAGGAAAATCACGGACCCCGCGGCGGAGAGATCGCCTTCGCCGCGGTTGTCCGGAGATTTCCGACGATTCGAGCCAGATTTTCGACCATTTCGGACTTATTTGACCGCTCCCCCTTAAATAAGTTGCGCGGGTGAGGCGCTTTGGAATAGGCTTTTCACTTGAAAAGATTCATGCCGCCTTCCATCCGGATCCTCGCTCTCATCCTCCAGGCGGTGCTGCTGGCGACGAATTTGACCAGCTGCGGCGAGGCAGGCACCAGCGAGGATACGGTGGCGGCGCCCCTCAGCCCGCTCGAAATCCAGATTAACAGCTACGAGAAGACGGCGAACGAATACATCCGTCTCTCGAAAAAGCACGGTACCGGCGATGTCAGCATCACCGTGCTTTTAATCCAAGCCCGGAAGAGTTTTCAGGATGAAGGCGCGGAACTGCAAAAGGCAGTGCCCCAAATGACTCCCCAGCAAGCCCAGAGAGTGGCCGAAATTACCGCGGAGACCGCTCCTTATCTGCCGAAGTAGGCCTGAAGGCCGCGGGCGCCCACCTCGATAGGGCGCGCGAGACACCCTCGCCGCCTGCTTAGCGAGATGCCGCCAGGTCGGCGCGCTGGGCGGGCGCGAGCCACTCCGCCGCCTTCGCCGGGTTCGAGCGGGCGAAGGCGTTCACCTTCGTTGCTTGCTCGGGGGTGAGTTGAAGGCGCTCATACTGGGTGCCTTCAAGTTGTTTCTTTTGATCGCTCGGCGGAGCCGCGCGGTAGCTGTGATCGAGGGCAGCGCCAGCCGCCACTCCGCCAATGGACGCGCCACCGCTGGATTTCGCGATGTCCAAATGAATCCGATCGGCTACCCCGGCCTGGCGCGCGCGACGGGCCAGATCCTCCAGTGAGATGCGTTTCGGATCGTAGTCGACCAACGTCACCTCATGTCCCTGAAAGAAGCCGGCTTCGGTCCGAACCACACCATCGATCCGGCCAAGCTTCATCTCTCCAGTCCAAAAACAGGACTGAGAGAAGGCCACGCGTTCGGTAGACTTCGTTTCCCCGGACGGTTCGGCCTGCAGTGACAGAGGCAAAGAGACGGCGGCAATGAGAAAGAGAAATGTTTTCACGGATTGGGATATGTAAGACATCCATCAGTTGCAACTTATTCCCGCACTGAACCCATTCGCTGGCTAATTCAGCTGCAGATTCTCCCAGTGGATGATAGAAGCGTTCCAAGCCGTGCCGCAAAAGTCCAATTCGTCGTAGCGGTAATCGAAAGCGACGTTTCCCTCCCCGTCGAGACCGACGATACCGGTGAAGATGTATGGTCCGCCGAGCGTATAATCGATGAGATAATTATCCGGCGCGTCTTCGTAGACGCTGCTGCAAAACGGGCTGTAGATGCTCGGGTTAGCCAGGTAATGCCATACTTCGGTCGCCTGCCGGACGACAGTGTCGATCTCGTATCTGCGCGGCGCGCTGTAAGTGCGGTTTTCGCCCGGCGGCATCTGGTAGTTGCTGGCGGTACCATTGTCGAAAAGCAGGAGTTGATCGCCCGGCATGGAAACCGCGTGCTGGCCGATCGGAGGCAGGGTATCTACGCCCAGCGAAAGCTCGAAGGCCCGCAGGGAGGCGAACTGATGCCATTTCTTGGTCGGATCGCCCAGGATCCATTTGATCGCACTGGTGTCGTAATCGATCGCAATCACGAAATTCTCACGGCTGGAAACGATGAGAGTGTTATCGGAAGGGCGATAGGCGGTGGCGTTGTTATGGAACCAGTCGATGGGAGACGCTTTCACGAACGAACTGGGATCATCGCCGCCGGCGATCATGGCCGCGCTGATTACGTCGGCCAGGTTCCAGGTCCGGAGGACATTGCCATTTTTGTCGACTTCGAGGTTGACTGACTCGATCTGATCTACGGTATCGACATCGAGGATGAGTCCTTCACGGCCGGGATCGAAATTGTGATGGAACCCGGTCACACCAATGTTGCTGTAGTCGGCCACGGTCGTGGTCACGCCGTCGAACTCGGTGCGAACCAGCGAAGTGCCAGAGCCGAGATAGAAAGCATTATCAAAGACGGCCACACCCTGGGTGCTGGCATTGGCGGTGCCGATCCAGCGAATCTCTCCGTCGGTATCGATGATGATGGGAGTAATCGGATCAGCGTATCCCTTGAGCAGGATAAAATCGTAGCTTAAGGAAGTCCCCGAGAGTCGCGGTTGAACGACATTCGGGTTGGAATAGGTGCCGCCGTCGTAGATTGGCGTGTTGATGTTCAAAACTTTTTGCCGCGAAGTTCCATCCTTGAAACTTACTGTGAGAGTGACGTTATTGCTGCGCCCGGCATAGAGGCCAAAGATCGGCACCGTCACTCTGCCCGTCGCGGTATCGAGATAACCGCGTTGCTGGAGATAGCGGCGGGTATAACGAACATGGACAGGGCGCGTAGCTGAGCCGGCCTTGGGTTCGATTTGGAATTCCGCGGTCTTGAAGCTCGAGAGGTCGCTCACCCTCAGTTGGGCAAAACTAATGAACGGGGTGGGCCCCGCTGCGTCGGTCACCGGCCCGATGAGTTGACCGGCGCGAGATTCTACTCCGCTGACCAACGCCAGCGCGACCGAGAGAGAAATGAGCAATGCTTTCATTCCCAGTTTTACCCGACACCAAGCAAATCCGTCAAGCACGGAATTCGGCAAACGACGACACGCTGGGCGCGCCAAAGAGATACACGGACGCGAGAATGCCCCGACGGTGCGGCCGTCGGGGTAGCATCGTAGGGGAGTTTACTGGAGGTGATAAACTTCAACCAAGGCAATACCGGTGCTGCCATTATTGCCTGAGACAATTGCGGTATAGCCACCGGGAGGCAGCGTCGTGAGGAGCGCAGCTTCCAAGTCGTCCTCCGGCGGAACTCCCGTCGCGATGATGAGAGCAGCCTGGGCGGGGTCATCCTGCCAGTTGTCGTTGGACATGAGGACGGCGCCGTTGCCATCGTAAAGGCTCAGGATGGGATCGGACAACTGATTGGCCACCCCGGTAAGCGAAGGCCCAAGTCCTCGAATGAGGACTGGTTCGTTATCGCTTCCGTTACCGAAGATAAAGCCGCCAATCATGACTTCGTTACCACTCTGGACGAAACCACGCGTGCTGATATTGGCCAAGAGCGAGTCCGAGCTCGGTTCCAAGTCGTACATTTCCACGACTCCGATGCCAGAGGCTCCGTTGTGGCCGCGCAAGATCGCGGTGTAATTGCCGGCCGGAAGCGTGGCGACGATGGCTGACTCCAAGTCATCGGTCGGAGGAATCATGCTGTCTTCAACCTCAGTCTTTTGCGTATCCTGCCAGTCTTCGTTGCTCGTGATCACTGTGCCGTCGTCGCCGTGCAGTTCGAGCATGGGATTAGCGAGAAGAGGACTTAAACCGGTGATCGACGGCCCCATGCCGCGCAGGATCACTTTCTTGGGCGCATTGCCGGTGATGATGAATCCGGCGATCGCGGCCTTTTCGCCAGGCTGGACATTGAGACGAGTGGAAATATTAAGAAGCTGAGCCGGACCCGGAGGTGCGCTCGGTGAAGGACTAGGAGTGGGAGTCGGCGCGATGGCGTCGGGGTTGGTCACTTGGTTAGTGTCAAGTGTAACGGCACCGGTCAGAGCCATCAGACGGCCAATAAGATTGGTGCCACTCACAGAAGTCACAGAGGCGCCGGCGAGGAGGTTGCCGATAAAGGTGCTGCCGCTGCCCAGAGTCACCGATGTGCCGGTCTGGATGTAGACATTGCGCGCATCCGCCTCGTTGATGAGAAGCACCGAAGAGCTACTGGAGGTGATGAGCGTGGTGCCCACTTGGATGACGAAGCGAGCATCGGGATCACCCTGCGCGTCGAACGTCAGGATTCCGCCGGAGGTCGCCGAAGTATCAAAACGATAGACGCCCGGAGTCAGAGTCAGGCCGCCCAAATCGGTTCCCGACAGATTATTGGCTGGAGGCGAAGGCAGACCCGCAAAGGCAGTGTAGGCGGTGGCGAAATCAGCGTGAGCCTGAGAAGCGGCACTATCATTGGCATGGAGCGCGCCATCGGTGATGTGCCCGGGCGGGAAACCGGTAATCGCCGACCCAGGACTGACTCCGACGTCGCCGATAATTTCAGTGGCACCTGTATTGGTGACCGTGGAAGCGCCCAAGACAGTGAAACTCTCAGCTGATCCAAGAGATTGAGCGTGGGTTGGGACCGCGAAGGCCACGAGTGTGGCCAAGGCGAGAATGATTCCCGGGGCGAGCCCGAGACGGGGTGAGATGGTTTTATAATGCATGGTAAGTGGTCGTTTCTAGGTTTGCCCTCGGACTAACTACTCGGGCAGACGCCGGGGCCGTCGTCAAAGGACACGGAAGAAAGGCGATCTCACCAGCGGCCTGTGTGTCCAAGGCCGAAACGATCGAACTTTAGTAATCTACAGAGTGGCGAGAGAGCCAGCTATCAGATTACACGCCTTTTAGAGCATTATTCAGTCCGCGGAAGGAAGGATCACTAACTATTTGCACTCCAGTCGCAAGCGCACGCCATAAACGGTCTGGCCGGTCTTTTTGAGCTACGTGCTGAGCTTCCTCGGGATTTACTGGAACAATCATCACCACATGCTCCTGACGTTCGGCGCATCACGGGAAAGAATCTCTGGAGAAACCTCCACTCTGGCTCTCTCGCTCATTCCTTTCGTCACCGGCTGGATGGGAGAGAATCATTTTGCCACTCTGCCGGTGGCGTTCTATGTGGTCTTGCTCTGCGCAGCCCGCGCCTACTGGCTGGCTCCAGCGTTCGCTGATCAAAGCCGAAGGGCGGGATTGCCTCCTGACGCGAGCGGTCGGGAACGATTGGAAGGGGAACTCTCGCCGATCATCTACCCGACGGCGATCGCGGTGGGCGTTTTGGCAGCCCTGGATTTCGTGCGCGCTCTACGTCCTGGTGGCGGCAATCTGGCTGTTTCCCGTCCCTCGCATCGAGCGCGTGATCGCCGACCACTCCGACAGCTTACAACGCCCGCCCATAAAATTACCGCGCAGGCACGAAATTTTCTGCTTTTCTCCTTTTGTGCGCGTGTTGATTGCTGATGACGAAAAAAACTTTTCGACCGTGCTGGCCGATTTGGTTCGATCCTGCGGACACGAGGTCGTCGGAGTGGTGCACTCGGGGCTCGATGCGATTCGCGCTTACCGTCAGCAAAAACCGGATGTGGTCCTGATGGATTTCGCGATGGCGCGTCTGAACGGGCTCACCGCCTGTCGCAACATCCTGAGTGACGATCCGGAGGGTTGTGTGCTTTTCCTCTCCGGCCTGAGCGAGCGGGCGGAATTAACTCCGGAATCCTCCGGCGCGCAGGCGGTGCTGCAAAAGCCGATCACGCGGGCTCGGCTCGAGGAGGTTCTGAGCGAAGCGGCCTCCCGCAAGCGACCGGCGGCGAAGGCCGATTCGGAAAGTTAGTCGCGAGCTACTTCGCGTAGCCCGTCGTCGTGGTCGTGACCTGGTGGATGGTCTTGAATCGGCCCCGTGAACTATAGACCTCGTAGTCGACCACCCGACCGCCGGGACTGAGAACGACATGAAGCTGCTGCGCCTCCACGTCGAGACCGCCAAGAAACGACCCGATGAGCGGCAGATACGATTGCGGCGGCGCGGGCACGGAGCGGAACCAATCGACCGAGGTGTATTGCCGTAGATCGGTAAAGCGCGTGGTCGGATAACCAAAAAGGTGCACCAGGTCGGCCTCGGTTGTTTGTCCGACCTGGATCTGGCCGATCTTCGCCACCGTGATAGAGGGCGGAAACCAGGCCCAGCTCGTGAGACAAGAAGAGAGCAGAAGCGTGGCGGCAAGGATTTTTGTTTTCATCGGCTGGTCCTACATTCTGCACAAAGCGCGCCCGGTTGCAGCAAAATCGTGCGCTGAGGGAAAAGAATATTGTCCCCCACCCCCATCCCGGCCTTTCCTAGGGCAGTTGAGAGACCGTATGTCCGGCACACCCGAACCATCGTCACCGCATCGCCGCCGCCCGCGCTATCGCGGGAAAAATCCGCGCCACTTCGCCGAAAAATACAAGGAGCGCGACCCAGCCGGGCACGCCGCGACGATCGCCAAGGTGCTGGCCGCCGGGAAAACGCCCGCCGGCACGCACCGACCGATCATGGTAGACGAAATTCTAGAGGTGCTCGCTCCGCAGCCGGGCGAGATCGCGGTCGATTGCACCCTCGGCTACGGCGGGCACGCCGAAGCGCTGCTCGCGCGTCTCCGGCCCGGGGGACGACTCCTCGGACTCGATGCCGATCCGATCGAGCTGCCCAAAACGGAGGCGCGTCTCCGGTCGTTAGGCCACGGGCCGGAGGCGTTCAGCGCGCAGCGGACGAACTTCGCCGGCCTGCCCCGGGCGCTGGCCCGCGCCGGAGTTGACGGGGCGGACTGCATCCTGGTCGATCTCGGCGTCTCCTCGATGCAACTGGACGATCCGGCACGCGGTTTTTCGGCCAAAGCAGACGCTCCGCTCGATTTGCGTATGAATCCCGAGCGCGGCCAGCCGGCGGCCCGTTTCCTGGAAAAGATCGAGGCCGACCGTCTCGTTAGGCTGTTGCAGGAAAATGCGGACGAAACGCAGGCTGCGATCCTCGGGCCCGCGCTGGCCGGGAAATTGTTTCCCAGCACCGGGTCGTTAGGCAGAGCGATTCGGGGGATGATGCCGCAGGCCGACAAAGCTGCGGTCGACCTCTCCATGCGCCGCGTCCTGCAAGCGCTCCGGATTGCGGTGAACGACGAGTTCTCGGCCCTCGAGACCTTGTTGCGGCATTTGCCCAGTTGTCTTCGCTCCGGCGGCCGGGTCGCCATCCTCACCTTCCATTCGGGCGAGGATCGGCGGATCAAGAAAGCGTTCGCGGCCGGGCGGCGCGACGGCTCCTACGCGCGCATCGCGGAGGAAGTGCTGCGCCCTTCCGCGGCGGAGCGACACCGCAATCCGCGCTCAAGTTCGGCCAAGCTGCGCTGGGCATTACGGGGCGGAGCGGAAACGAAATAATGATCGCGCCCCAGAACGGGTTGCGCGACGTGCCGACTCGATTCAGGTTTTGCCGAAATGAAACCGAGAAGCACCGAGGACGAAACAAACGGGCTGCGCTATTTTCCGCGGATGTTGGACAAGATTCGGCTCCAAGCCAAGGGCGAGCTGGACCCGGAGTATCACGAAAATCTAGGCCGCGGCGCGGACATGCGCCTGGTGAAATATCTCCGGATCGAGTACCCGAAGCTTTGCGAGCGCGTTCAGCAAGGAGGAAGCGATCAGGATATTCTCGAGTGGTGTTACGTGAAAGGCCGGTGCCTGGTCAAGAACGACATCGAAGTCTGGAACGGCTTTATTTCCAAGCTCGGCTGGAACGATTTTGCCTCCGGCCACTTGGAGAAGAGCAAGGCTGCAGCCGGGCTTTCCGACCGCACCGACATCCAGACGCTCGGACACCTCTTCGACGTCGAGGAAGGGCGCAAGAAATAGCGGCGCGGCTCGCCGCCGCTGATTCTTATTCCGGGACCAAAGCAGCCAGGACTTTCTCGACCTGCGCTTTGTTATTCAGACCCACCTTTTGAGTCACGTGGAGCGTGCAAGGCGCGCTGTTTCTCCGGTCTTGGGTGAGGTTAATTCGTGAGATGAGGGCCGGGTTGGTTGGATCAGCATTCACCGGAAGATCAATTATCTCGCCATCCTCGGGATCGTTGTTGGTGCGGCGGATGGTGAGGTCCTTCCAGTTCGGTTTCGGATCTCCCAGCGCCTCCCTAAAAGCAGTTTCGTTCACCGTCACTCGCCCCTTGGTGGCCGAGTTGCCAAAATAGAGAACATATTTCGCAGGTCGATCGTCCTTGTCCCCCAACGGCCACCAGTAATGCCCAATGATGGCCCCTAACGCCAACGCGACCAGCGCCGCGCCGACGGCCGCCGCTAAGCTGATCCCTGAGGAACTTGCCTGATTGACTCCAGTCGTATTCATAATGACCGGTTTGAGCCTCACGGCGGAAGATGTCAAGCGTCGAGCCACCAGCCGAACCAGCGCAGGATCGAGATCATTCGTGAAGCAACAGCTCTAATGCGCTCGGGTGTGCGATGTCGTGATAGACTTGGACGTGGGCCGTGCGAGCATCTTTCGCGGTCTCCTCGGCGACCACTCCGCCTGAGTTATAGTTCTTCTCGGTGAAGAAGGAGTTGGGTGAAGAAACGACCAGGCGCAGGCGGCTCCCTTCCATCAGGGTACGCGCCACGAAAAGGCCCGGGGCAAAAGAGCATTCAACGATCTCGCCGGGCTTGACCAGCTTGCCTTCCCGCAATGACTCGCGGTAACGCAGGCGGCGCACATCCGCCCAGAGCCGGATGCTTGTGCCGTCAGGCTGTATCTCATAAAGATACGCCTCCAGGTCCGTATCGGGCGAATCGACGGAAAGCCAAAGGTGCAGACTCGGACAACCGATCAAGTCGGTCGCTTTCTTCAACGGGGCGCTGTGATAGACGAGGCCGTCCTCTCCGATGCTGAGAGCGTAACGCTGATCGAGGAGCTCGGTCGGGCTATCCCAGGCTTTCGCTTCAACCTGCTCTCCGCGATGGGTGTCGAGCGGGTCGTAAGTAAACCTATCGAATCCTTTCCGCAGCAAAGTCGCGGTCAACTCCCCGGAATGGAAGACTCCGTGAGCACCGCTGTTTTTCGAATCGAGATAGAACTTCTGTGATCTCGCCGGGAGACTCGCCAGGGTGTCGGCATATCTCCATTCACCGTTAGCCCCAGTGTTTCCTGGCGCGAGCTGATAATAAGTGACCTGTTGCTTGAGAAATGCGGGCCGGCTGCCTTTCCTCATTGTCCAGTCGTACCATTGCCGGTGCAGGTCGTTAAGATCGAGGAGCGCGCCCGATCCGAACTTCACTCCGCCCACCTCCGCGGTCGGCGTCCGCGTCCCCGGATGATCCCATGGGCCGATCACGAGATAGTGCGTCGCCCGCGCTGCGGCCGCCGCAGAGGCAAGGTGATCGCGGTAATAAGCCAGGGCCCCATACTCATCGTCGTCGTACTGGCCGGTGATGGGGAGGATCGGAATGGAGATATTTCCATATTCCGACACCGAAGGGGTGACGCGATCGTAAAAAGAGCCGCGGGTGGGATGCTGAACGAAGCGCTGGAAATCAGGCAACGGGTTTCCGAGAAAGGAGTCTAGATCCTGAAAAGCGACGTGCTGGCGATAAGCCTCCAAATATTTCGGGCGCCAGTAGGCCAGATCTCCAAACAAATTACCCTGCAGAGCGCGACCGCTGATCAAGGTGAGCCATTGCACGAGATATGGTTGCCCAATATTGCTACGGTGAGGGACATCCACTCCGGGATGGGCGGCGGCGGCCGGCACGATGGTGGAAAGATGCGGCGGACGCTCCTTGGCGGTCGCCCATTGATTGAACCCGGCATAAGAGCCGCCCCACATGCCGACGTGACCATCGCAGAACGGTTGGGCCGCCAGCCATTCCACCGTGTCGAAGCCATCCTCAGCGTCATGCACATACGCCTCAAAGTCTCCCCCGGAATTCCCGCGACCGCGGACGTCGATCAGCGCAAAGACATAACCGTGGGAGGCGAAATAGGCGCCGCGCTCGTGATAGCCGTCGGAAAGATAAGGCGTAAGCGTGCAAACGACCGGGGCCGGGACAGGTCTGCTAGTTTCGCCGGTATTTCTCGGGAGATAGAGCGTGGCGTTGAGCTCCACGGCATCGCGCATCGGGATCTTTACGCCCAGGCGCACCTCATAATCAGCCGTCGGCAGGAGAGCGGGCTTGGCCGGCTCGGCCCGGATTGTGTTCGTTAGGCCCGTGAGCAGGCAGCAGATCGAGAAAATCAACCGTGGGCCCCTCATATCGCCGATTGGAACGACCCTCAGGCAACGGAACAAGCTAATTCCAGCTCGCTACCACTTCCAACCAGCGCGGGAATCTCCCGGGGCCGGCGAGGCTGCGCCCGCCACGGGCACGTCGGAGTTGGCTCCGGAGTGAACCGGGAACGGCTCGTCGTCGGTTGCACACCCGGCGAGGCAAAGGAACCAGAGCGTGAGGAGGGCCATTGCGCGCGGGAGATTGTGGACTCTAGCTCAATTGCCGAGATTCTAAGAATCGAGACACCAGCGAGATTATGAAGCTGACCCCAGTCACTTGCCCTTCACGTCGCGCTTGCTCACCTTCGTCTGTCATCCTGAACCGGCGTAGCGCGGCGAAGGAACTCTCTATTGTAATCCAGGGATCCCGGTTAGGCGTGGACCTCTCCTGCAACCGGGAGGTCCCTCGCCGTCTTCGCGGCTCGGGATGACAAGTAGGGGAAACGCGGCGTTGATAGCGCGATGCCCTCCAAGGCTAGCGCACTACCGTGAGCGTCAGATCGTTGCCGTCCCCGCCGTGGTCGCTGGCCTGCAAATTGTTTCAGTTCACGTTCACGATCGCATCGAGGAAGATAAGATCAGCCGGGAAGACGAAGCGGAAGGCAGGCGGCGGTGGCGACGCCGGTGGGGGGTGCGCAGGGACAGCGCACGCTAGAGGGGGCACAGCTAGTCCATATACCAGCGGGAACGCCGGTAGTTGAAGGAGGCGAGGAGGCCGGGGGGCGGGGTGGTGACGAAGTTGGTGTCGAAGTACCAGGCGCGTTTGGGCGGGCTGTAGACGTTGTTGGCACCCCAACGGCCGATCGCCTGGTCGCTCTGGTAAAGCTGAATCATGGAGCCGTAGTAGGTGAATGGTTTGCCGCTCCAGTTCTCGAGGAAGCGCGGGAAATTTTCCACGCCACCGCTGTAGTAGCCGCCGCCGGTGGGGACGTTGCCGGAGACGATGGCGGCGTTGATGGTGGTAGGGGCAGCAGTGGTTTGGGTACCGGAGGTGGTGTCTTGCCAGGCGTTGGAGAGGATGTTGACGGCGTCGGCGACGACGGCGGCGGGCTGGCGATCGTACCCGCTGACTTCAGGTTTGGTGGGGTCGCCGGTGTTGGAGGGGGGCTGGACGGTCGGAGTGGCGCCGGGGACGGCGGAGGCGACGGAGCCAGTGTTGAAGTCGCCCTGGATGTAGACGGGGTTGCCGCTGGCAATGGTGAGGCCGCCATCGGGCAGTTTGCCGCCGTTCTTGAGCCGGATGGCGCGCTTGGTGGTAATGCCGTTGTCGCTGGCGCTGGTGTCGACGATGTAGATGAGATTGTTTACGACGTTGGAGGTACCGGTGATGGTCTTGGCGATGGTGAATTTCGTGCTGGCGACGTTGGAGTCCATCGCGGCTTGGAGGGCGCCGACGTCGAGGGTGGCGACACGGATGTTGCCGTTGCCGGTGGTGGCGCCTTCGCGGTTGTCGATGATGGTGTCACCCGTGTTGAGGGCCGCCTGGATGCCGCGGGAGGCTTTGGCGTCATTGGTGGTGCCGGTCTTGCTGGTGATGTCGGTGCCGGAGGCGTTATAGACCTTGACGTTGTTGGAGGCGTCGATAGTGACGACGAAGCCGGCCTGGGTCTGGAAGCGGTAGGGATCGAGGGTAGGCACAGGCGTTCCACCACCAACCGGTGTGGGGGCGGGAGTCGGATTATAGTCGATGAGGGCGTGGTAGTCATCGAGGTGGACGCCGTAGGGTTGCTGCTCCTGGTCGCTGGCGGGAGGCAGGTTGCTGGCATAGCGCGGGCTGGTGGGGGTCTCGGGATGGGTGCTGTCGTCGGTCATGAAACCAATCTTCCAGTCGTCGGTGTAGGTGGTTTTGCCGGAAAGGGTGAGGCTGCTGTGGCCGGTATAAAGGCTGCCGTTGGTGTGGACGTCGCCGGTGACGTTCATGGCGGGGCCAGGATGGATCTCCATGTCGGCGTCGAAGAAGATGGCGTAGCGCCAGAGGGAAAGGACTTCTTTTTGGAAAACACGGCGGACTTTGGCGGTGATGTTGCCGGGATCGGTCTTGGCTGCGGTGGTGGTGAGGTCGCTCGCGGTCCTGGAGGTGGCGGTAGCGGCGATGACGTCGGCGGTGGCGAGGTAGTGGTAGCTCAAGTCGCCGTGATTGGGCCCGGCGATGGGAGCCGGGGTGGAAGAGCTGCCCGTTTTGGCGGTCCAGGTGGAATCAAGGGGGTAGACGGTGGCGTTGCTCAGTTTGTAGGTGATGCCGGAGAAGTTGGTGGGTGCCGGGGTGGGGACTTCGGAGACGGTGTCCATGTCGCTGCGGCTGTAAATCTTGGTCTGGTTCTGGCGGCAAATGGCGCGCCAGGCGGAGAAGGCTTCCTCGGTGCTGGAGTCGCCGATATTAATCGCCTGCCGCAAGACGAGGCTGCGCTGGACGTTGCGGCCGACGGAGTTCGTATACTGAAAGGCAAGCTCAATGAAGACACCGACGATCGCCATGGTGAGGAGCGTGACGATGAGGGTATTGGCAGCGGTCGCGGCAGTGGATCGGATCTTCATTGCGTGTTGGTGAGGCGGCAACGGAAGGGGATGAGGGAGTTGATGAACATGTTGACGGCGGCATAGCCCCGCTGGTTGAACTGGGGCTCCGCGGTGGAGAGGTTGACGGCGGCGACGTAGCGGTTTTGCAATCCTCCGCCGGCGGTCAACGGAATGGTAAAGGGAGTGGCCGAGACGAGGTTGCGGGTGACGACCTCGTAATTGGCGGTGTTGTTATCGGGATAGAAGCGCAACTCGCCCGCGAAAGCGGAGCTCAGGCCGGAGCTGCGCACGACGGCGTAGGCCGAGCGGCGAGTCATGAAGGCGGTGATGACGTAGGCCACGCCGGACTGGCCTTCGATGCCAGTCGACGAAATATCCACTCCGGTGCCGATGGCTGAGGAGAAGTTAAACCGGCGGTAGCCAGCGAGGCCGATGGTCGAGGTGATGTCTTTCTCGATCCCATGAGAAGGGATGTTGAGCCGGGCGCTGGCTGGCGGAGTGTAGCCCGGGCAGTAAAGGGCGATGGCGGTATCGGCGGCGTTGGCTTGCACCACGACGGGGAAAGGACCGCCGTCGAAGGATTGGAAGGAAATTCCGGCCGCGGGAATGGGTTGGCCGCTGGCATCGACGACGTCGGGAAGAGGTGTGAGGGTGGCGTCGGTGAGCTGCGGGATGGAGACGGAGTCGTGGAGATTGGTCAGCATCTGCTCGACGCCGGTGCGGGCCTGCTGGTGGGCGGAGTTGACGGCGGTGTTCTTGGCGTAAAGAACCATCCCGGAATTCAGGACGAGAAAGACCATGAGGCCGACCATGGTCATGATTCCCATCGAGATGAGGGTCTCGGCGAGGGTGAAGCCAGGGTTTTTGCGAGGAGCGGAGATGATCATACGTCGGAAGCGCGCATGGCGTTGAGCTGCACGCGGTAGGATTTGCCGCGGAAGGTGTAGGTGACGACGACCGCGGCGGAGTAGAGGTTCAGGTCCCGACCTTTGGCGGTCACCGGGATGTTGGTGATGGTGCTGACGATCTGTCCGGTGACGGCGTGGGTTTCGCCGTCGGCCCCGGCAGGTTCGCTATAGATGGTGACGGTCTGTGCGGTGCTGGTTCCCGCGGTGAGCGCAGCGGGGACTTCCGGCGGAGAATACTGGGGATTGAATGGGCTATCCGTGAGGATGACATCGATCTGGTTCTGCGCCGCAGTTTCGGCGCCGGTATAAAGACGGGAGACGGAGGCGTAGTTGTTGGCCTGGGTCAGGGCCCAGATCGCACTACCCGCCAGCAACCCGAGCAAAGCGGTTGCGATGAGCACCTCGACTAATGTGAAGGCTCGCTCGTCCACGCGTGAGCGGCGGCTCTGGTCCCCAGATATCAGATACATGGCAGCGGCGTCAGTAGAGCAATGCCCATGCCCGGAACGATTACCAATATCTCCAACTGGGACACGAACCCGAACGTGCTTCACCTCCATCTGCTGGACACCGCGATCAACCCCGGCATCGGGTCGTTCGTCGATGACCCCAGCGGCAGCACGCCGGTCACGGATTTGACCGAGGATTTCATCAGCACGCGCTATCACAGCAATTCGAACTGGCTGGTGAAATCGGGCACGGCCGACACTTTCCTAGCCGACCCGTCCTTCACGACGACCGGTGTCAACTACTCGATCAATTTCACCGCGACCCAACTCCAGACGCTGAGCGCCTATATCGCCAATGGGGAGACCTCGCCTTTGGATTGGATCCCGACTGCCACTTCTTTAACGACGGGGTGAAGTTCACGATGAATCTATCGCCGGTGCCGGAAATGGACGCTCTCTATCCGATCATGAGCCTGCTGGCAGCCGTCGCCTTTACTCATGTCCTGCGCCGTCGCCGCACCGCCCAGGTCGAGGCCATGGCGCGCATCGATGGCTAATTCCTTTCCGAGAGTTAGGTTAGGGAGGAGCGGTCGCCCTGCGGAGGGGCGGCCGCTTGTTTTTGGATTCACGTTGGGGCGGCGTTCGAACGTCCTACTCGACCACGTCCTTCGACAGGGCGAGAGGCCTGGCACCGAAAAGCGAATTCCGTGCCGAGAAGAACAAAAAGCCTGATTTTTATCCGAAGAAGGAAATTTCCGAGCAATAATGGAGCCATGCTCTCCAGAGGGAATTATAGTTTATATTGAATAGCTTAGTAAAAATAGCTGGCATGAAAATGATTATTGACCCTGAGTCTCAAATATGACAAAAACGAGGTCAGAGAGCAGAAAAGTCTTGCTATCGGCAGTCGAAACCAACTAAAGATTTCAAAGCTTAGGTCCCCATGAAAAATACCCGGTTACTCCACGCCAGAAAAACGCTCGCGACGCTCTCGTTTCTTTGCGTTTTTGCTGCCACCTCCGCCTGGGCCACGGTCGTCACTTGGAACCTGAATCCCGGCAATTCCGAAGGTGCGGTCGGTTCGACGAGCCAAACCTTTGCTTCGTCGGGTTACAGCATCACCGCCTCTAGCTACACGGTTGGATACCCGAATACGCCCCTCGGTCTTTATTACAAGACATCGGGCGCCGATCTTCCCGGCCTCGGAATCGTCAGCACCTCGGACCACCAATTGCAAGGCAACGGTTGGTATCCGACCGCGTTCATTCAGCTTGATGTCAGTTCGCTCCTCACCCAGGGCTTCACCGACGGGCAGATTCAAGTCGGGAACGTCTATAACAGCGAAAGCTTCGTGATTTGGGGCTCCTCCGGCGCGGGAGACCCCGGCCAGCAGATCGGAGGCCCATATTACGCCTCCTCGAACTTGAGCTTCATCAATATCGCGGATTTCGCGGATTATGATTTTATCTCGATCGGTGCGCTCAACGGCGGCGTATTGCCGGTCGCTTTCCAGGCGACCCTCGCCCCTGTGCCGGAAATGAGTGCGCTCTTCCCCATCATCGGCTTGATCGCAGCCGTGTCCGTGACCCAGATCCTGCGCCGCCGGCGGATTGCACAGCTCCGCGGCAGTTCGCCTTCCGGGCACTAACAACCGACTGACTAACTGACTTTGGCTTGGCGGCCGTCCTCGCGAGGGGGCGGCCGTTACTTTTGCGGTCGAGCTTAGCCGCCGACTGCCATCTGGGCGGTGGCGATCTCGAGGAGTTCGGTCGTGATGCTGGCCTGGCGCATCTTGTTGTACTCGAGCGTGAGATCCTTGATGAACTGATTCGCGTTGTCGGTCGCGTTCTTCATTGCCACCATCCGCGCGCTATGCTCGGAGGCGCGGGCGTCGAGAATCATCTGGAAGACCTGGTATTGCACGTAGTAGGGCAGCATGAAGTCGAGAACTGCCTGCGGGCTCGGCTCGAAAGTATACTCGAGCATGGGATCCGCCGCCCCGTCGTTAGGTGCCGACCCCTCCGCGCTGAACGCAAACTCACTGATCGGGAGGAGCGTCTGCACGACCGGTTTCTGATCGATCGTGTTGACGAAGTGAGTGTAGAGCACGGTCACCTTGTCAACCTCCCCGCTGAGGAATTTTTCGACGCAAAACTTTGAGATGGTCTTCGTCTCGAGGATCGTCGGAGAGTCCTTGAGTTCGAAATCGGCCAGCAGCTCGCGCTTGGTGCGGGCGACGAACTGCTTCGCCTTGCGGCCCGCGGTCACGAAGACGGTCTTGGCCTGATCGAAATTGGCTGCTTCGCGCATCACGTTGGTGTTGAGCGCGCCGGCCAACCCCTTGTCGGTGCTGATGATCAGGACCAATTCCTTGTTGGTGGGACGAATTTGCAACAAAGGATGGAGCAACGGATCGGTGCGGCTTTTGAGCGAGACCAACACCCGATTCATTAGCTCCGAATAAGGACGCCCGGCGAGCGCATGCTGCTGCGCCTTGCGCATCTTCGAAGCGGCGACCATCTGCATCGCCTTCGTGATTTGCGCAGTATTACGGATCGATTTGATCCGGCGCCGAATGTCTTGGGTGTTCGCCATCTCGCTTTATTGCCAGGTCGACTTGAAGTCGTTCAACGCCGCAGCCAACTCGGCTTCGAGATCTTTGTCGATCGCCTTTTTGCTCCGGATCGAGGCGAGGACGCTTTCTTTGCGCGTCTGCAGGTAATCCTGCAGCTTCCTCTGGAATTCCTTCACCCGATCGACTGGGATTGGATCGAGGTATCCGTTTTGCATCGCCCAAAGCACGGCGACCTGTTCTTCGACCGGAATCGGGTTGTATTGAATCTGTTTGAAGAGCTCAACGATGCGCTGGCCGCGATCGAGCCGCGCCTTGGTCGCAGCGTCGAGGTCGGAACCGAACTGCGCGAAGGCGGCCAATTCGCGGAACTGAGCGAGGTCGAGCTTGATCTTGCCGGCCACTTGCTTGATCGCCTTGATCTGGGCCGCGGAACCGACCCGGCTGACCGAGAGACCAACCGAGATCGCAGGGCGAATACCCTGGAAGAAAAGATCCGTCTCGAGATAGATCTGACCGTCGGTAATGGAGATAACGTTGGTCGGAATATAGGCCGACACGTCGCCGGCCTGGGTCTCAATGATAGGTAAGGCCGTGAGCGAGCCGCCGCCGGCTTCCTCGGTCACACGCGCGCTGCGTTCGAGGAGGCGCGAGTGCAGATAAAAAACGTCGCCAGGATAAGCTTCGCGGCCCGACGGGCGCTTCAACACGAGCGACACCTGCCGATAGGCCACGGCGTGCTTGGAGAGATCGTCATAAATGATGAGCGCATCCATGCCGTTATCCATGAACCATTCGCCCATCGCGGCACCGGCAAATGGAGCGAGGTATTGATTCGTTGCGCTCTCGGAAGCGGGCGCGGAAATGATCGTGGTGTACGGCATCGCGCCGTGCTTCTCCAGCACGGCGAGCGTGCGAGCGACGTTGGAATTCTTCTGCCCGATCGCGACGTAGATGCAGTAGAGCGGCCGGTAATCTTTGAGCTGCCCTTCCTCGGCGGCCTTATTCAGGCGCGCCTGGCTGATGATCGTGTCGACCGCGATGGTCGACTTGCCTGTGGCTCGATCGCCGATGATCAACTCCCGCTGGCCACGACCGATTGGCACCATGGCATCGATCGCCATGATACCGGTCTGCACCGGCTGATTAACACTGCGGCGCTTGATGATGCCCGGCGCGATTTTTTCGACCGGATAAAAGCTGTCGGTGTTAATCGGTCCCTTGTTATCGACCGGCTGGCCGAGCGTATTGACCACGCGACCGAGGAGCGCTTTTCCGACCGGCACCTGGAGCAGCTTCCCGGTCGTTTTAACTTCGTCGCCTTCCGCCACCTTCGTCGGATCGCCGAGCAGGATAACGCCGACCTCGGTTTCTTCGAGGTTGAGCGCGAGACCGAATTCGCCACTCGGGAACTCGATCATTTCGTTCAACATCACCTCACTCAAGCCTTCAATGCGGGCGACACCGTCGCCGGCTTCGCGGACTACGCCGACGTTGCTCTTGGTGGTCGAGGTTTTCAGCCCCGCGATTTGCGTTTCGATTTCTTCCAGAATGCTGCTCATGTTAATTCGTTAGGTTAAAGTTTCTGCTGCAACCGCTCCAGCCGGTTTTTGACGCTGCTATCCCACACGTTACTCCCCACCCGGACGCGCACACCGCCGAGCAGCGCCGGATTGACGACAAAATTCGTCGACAAGCCAGTGCCGTAAGTTTTCTCGAGGCCGGCCACAATTTGCCGGCTGGCTTCCGGATCGAGTTCAGTTGCCGATTCGATGGTGGCGAGCCGCTTCTCGACCTCGAGGCGCAAGAGGCGCTGGTAATTCTTGAGAAGCTGAATGTAATTGCGCGGCTTTTTTTCGATGATCGCGCCGACGATGGAGCCGATTCTCTCCCGGCTCAATTCTCCGTCGACGTAACTGCTCCGCGCGAGATTGCGTGAGAGTTGCCGAATGTCCTTGCTGATCTTCACGTCGTTAGGCCGGGGTCGTTAGGACGCGACTTGCCGGCTGGCTTCCTCCTGCAAGCGACGCTGATCTTCCTGCGTCAGCACCTTGCCGGTCACCTTCGCCGTCGTGTCGATGACCAGCCGTCCAAGCTCGCGCTTGAGCTGGCTCATCGTGCGCTCGTGCTCGAGCGCGCTCGCTTCCCGTGCCTTGGCCAGGATCTGTTCCGCCGCGACGATGGCTTCCTGCTGTTTGCGATCCGCAATCACCCCGGCGCTGGCCCTGGCTTCATCGATCATCTTCTGCGCCTCGGCGTTCGCCTTGGCCAGGATTTCCTGGTGGCGCTGTTGCGCTTCGGCCAGCTGTTCCTTGATCTTCTCGGCATTCAAAAGCCCGTCCGCGATCCGCTGGCGGCGCTCTTCGAGCACCTTGAGGATCGGCTTGTAGGCAAATTGCCGGAGAAGCAAAGCGACGATGACGAAGCTGACGATCTGCGAGAGGAAAATCTTGAGGTCGAAACCAAAAGCTTCTCCTTTCTCAGCGATCATTTCGCCAAAGCCGCCGGCGGCGGCGAGGAATGTAATGTTCATGCGTGGAATGGCGGCCCGAACACGAAGCTCAGGCGCGCCGTAGCTTATTTAACGAGGAACAGAGCGTAGAACACGATCGCTTCCGCGAAGGCGATCGCGAGAATCGCCTGCACCAGAATCGGGGTCGCTGCACCTGGATTGCGACCGACCGCGGAGGCCGCGCCCATGCCGATCAATCCCACGCCGATCGCCGCGCCGAGCGCTGCGAGACCGACGTGAATGCTTCCGCTCATCTCTGCCATTAGTGGTAATATCATATTTTTCTGTTGGTTGGTTTGCTCCAGTTCCGCCGTGGTCCAGCCGCAACGGTAACCGAAAATCTAGTGCTGTGCGCCCTGCGCCGGCTCGTGGTGGGCGATGAGGAGAGTGAAAACGGCGGTCAACAACATGAAGACCAGCGCCTGCACCACGCCCACGAGGAGTTCCATAAAATAAAACGGGATCGGGATCAGCCAGGAAAGCGCCGGCACGATGTGCGCCATCGCCTCCAGCATATTCTCCCCGGCATAAACGTTCCCGTAGAGCCGGAAGCTGAGCGAAATCGGTCGGAAGAGAATCGAGACAACCTCCAGCCAGCCGACCATAAAGAAAACCAAAATCATGACGATCTTCAATACGCCGCGCGAATCGCCTTTCGGCCCGAAGAGATGGACGATGAATCCGCCGGCGCCATTCTCCTGCAGTGCCCAGACGATCCAGAGCGCGAAGAAAACCGTCGCCATCGCCAGGGTGAGATTGAGATCCGCATTCGCCCCGCGGAGCAGCGGACGATCGACGTGAAAGGCGTTGGTGATAGGGTCGTGGTGGCCCCAGCCGATCGTGCCGACGCCCGGGATTAAGCCGAACCAGTTCAGGAAAAGGATGAAGATAAAAATCGTGGCGAAGAACCAGAAGGTCTTTTTGACGAGATGGGGGCCGATCACGCTTTCGAGGAAGTTGTAGAGGCCTTCCACCATCCACTCCCAGAAGTTCTGCGCGCCGGTCGGGACGGGTTTGATTTTGCGCGTCGCGATCTGCGCAAAGATGATGATCGCCACCGCGACCACCCAGGTCACGATCATCGAGTTGGTAATCTTGAATCCGGCCACATCATAGAGCGGGGTAGCCTTGAGGGAGAGCGCTTCGTGTTCCGGCGCCACCTCGGCATGAGCTGCGGCCGGTTCCTGGGCGCGCGCGCTGGTCGCAAATTCACCCAAGGCGAGGAGCGCAAAAGCGCTCAGCAACAGCGGTAAGATATAGCGGTGGACCATGCGTGGGTTCGGAAAGCGGCCCTTTCGGTTATCGGTCAGGCGCGACATGCTCCGAGACGGAACACGCGTGCGCCGTTAGGGGGCCGCTCACGTCGCGCATACAGAAGAGCATGTTGCGAGCGCTGACAAGCGACTTTCCCCAGATTTTTTTTCTGGTGAAAACCCGCGCGGAAACGCCGCCGGGCGCTACTTGGCGGGCACGCCTTCCTGCTGAAAGTGCGGAGCAATCATCGAAGCTTCCGATCTGATCGGGGCCACCGCTTTCTCCGCCGCCACTTCAATCGCTTCCTGGTAGTGCGCTTCGAGACGCGCGATATGCAGGCCCTGCTCGAAGTGTTCGGCGACCGATTCACTCGCCAGCACGCCCATCTCGGCAAAGGAATGCGGTGTGCTCGTGATCCGCTTCATCTCGGCGGCCAATCCCTCGTAATCGCGCTCGTTCACCAACATGCCGCAGCGCCCGCTCTCCACCGCCTCGGGGATGCCCCCATGGCGCGTCGCCAGCACCGGCATGCCGGTCGCCATCGCTTCGAGGATGGAGTTGGGAATGCCCTCTTGGTTTTCGTCGGCCGGCATTTCGCTCGGGTGGAGGAAAACATGGCAGCTGTGATAAAGATCGAGCAACTCTCTTTGCGAGAGAAAACCAGTGAAGTGAACCTGCTTCAGTACGCCCAATTGTGCTGCGAGAGCCTCCAAGACCGGTTGGAGCGGGCCTTTGCCAGCGATGAGCAACTCCGCGTTCGGATGCTCCCGGTGGAAAAGTGCAAACGCGCGCAGACAGGTCGTTAGACCTTTCTTCGGAATCAAGCGGCAGGCCTGCAGAAATCTCCACTGCCCGTCCGTCGGCGCCTCCCGGCGCTGGACCGGAAATTGAGCCAACGGAATGCCCGTGCGGTTGATCCGAATCTTCTCCGGCGGGCATCCCAGCAGAACCAGTCGCTGCTCGAGAGAACGCGAGCGGGCCAGGACGAGGGGGACGGAATGAAAAACCTTGCGCAACTTCGTCGCGTAATCGGGGCTCTCCGCCTTCAACATCACGTCGGCGCCATGGAACGAGACGATGCAGGGTTTGTCCCAGCATTGAATGAACGGCAGCAGGTGGACGCCGGTGTGCCCGAAATAGATGTGCATCAAGTCCGCCCCGCGACGATCGAGCAGATTGGCCAGGAGCTGGTATTCGCCGCGATAAACAATGGGCGGCTGTCTTTCGACGAATTTCAGCCAGCCGTGGCGAAAGGGGTTCGGGCGGGGTGCGGGGATCAGTTCGATATCGTCGAACGGAAACCGCTCCGAGTTCTGCATCTTCTTCGTCATGACGAAGGTCTGCACCCCGCGCAGGCCGGTCACCTGGCGGTAGATGTGGAGCATCTCCGATTTAAGGAATGTGGTGCAGTAGCTTGCGACGACCAATTTCGACATAATAAATGGGGAACTACGCTGACTCTGCGTCAAAAAGTCGTGAACAAATAACGCATACGTTCCTCTTGTCTAACTCTATTCGTTTTTGGTTTGTCCTACGGCCTCGGCATAAGGAGACACCGTAGAATCGTTCTTGTCCAAGGCCGGTTTTTGCAGCCAGCGGTCGAGCGCGTCCTTTAATTCGTCGATCCCCTCCTTTTCGCGAGCGGAGACCGGAATCACTTCGCGATCGGCGAAGCGTTGCCGGAACGCAGTCAGGTTTTCCGCCGCTTCCGGCAAATCCATCTTGTTGGCCACCACCCGCCAGGGTCGCAGGGAAAGGCGGGAATCGTAGAGATCGATTTCGCGCCGCAGATGTTGCAAATCCTCGATCGGGTTGCGGCCTTCGCTGCCGGCCATGTCGAGCACGAAAAGGAGGAGTTGGCAGCGGGTGATATGTCGGAGAAAAGCGTGCCCGAGCCCATGATTCTCATGCGCCCCTTCGATCAAGCCGGGGATGTCCGCCACCGTCGCGCGCCGATAATCATCGAAATCGACCACCCCGATCATTGGATGAAGCGTGGTGAACGGATAAGCGGCCACCTTCGGATGCGCGGCGGAAATCCGTCTGAGCAAAGTGGATTTGCCGGCATTCGGATAACCGACCAGCCCGGCGTCGGCGATCGTGCGCAGCTCGAGAATGAAGTCGCCCGACTCGCCTTCCTCGCCGTCGGAATACTGGCGCGGCGCGCGATTGCGCGAACTCTTGAAGTGGACATTCCCCTTCCCTCCCTTACCTCCGTGGCAGAGAATGAATTCGTCGTTAGGCAAAGCCAGGTCGGCGATTTGTTCCAGCGTTGCCCCGGGGGCCGCGCCGGGCGGCGCCTCCACCGGCCCGATCGAATCGGCAAACGCTGTCGGATCGCCTAACGAATCCATGCGATGCACCACCGTCCCGACCGGGACCTTCACTATTTTGTCTGGCGAACCGCGTCCGTGCATCTGCTTGCCGAGGCCGTGGCCGCCATGTTTGGCTTTGATTAGCGGCTCGTAAAAAAGGCTCGCCAGATTGTCGGTATGCTCGTCGGCCCGCAGGATCACATCCCCGCCTTTGCCACCGTCGCCGCCGTCCGGTCCGCCCCGCGGGACAAACTTTTCGCGCCGAAAGCTAACGCAGCCGCGTCCGCCATCACCCGCCTTCGCAAACACCTTGATCCGATCGACGAACATCGCCCCAACATACACCGCCGAGGGCCTCGCGACACTCGCGAGGTTCGCGACTAACGACTCTGGGAGCTAAGCAACGATTGGTAGAGTCGTCTTGTTTCCTGGGCGATCGCGCCCCAGCCAAACTTCTCTTCCGCCCGCTTCCGGCCCGCGCGTCCCATGCGTTGCTGCATTTCCGGATCAGCCATCAACTGGTTGATCTTCGCCGCCAGATCGCGCGCAAACTTCTCGGGGTTGGTCGGCTCGAAAGGGCTCTCTTGCATCTGCTCGACCGGCACCAAAAACCCGGTTTCGCCGTCCACGACCACTTCCTTGATTCCCCCGACTGCGCTCGCCACCACCGCCGTCTCGCAAGCCATCGCCTCGAGGTTGATGATCCCGAACGGTTCGTAGATCGACGGGCAACAAAAGACCGCGGCCTGCGCGTAAAGTTGGCGCACGGTTTTCTTGTCCACCATCTCGTCGATCCAGATGATGTCTTGGCGCTTGGTCTGCGCTTCGCTGACCGCCTTTCTCATTTCCGCCGCGATCTCCGGCGTATCCGGCGCGCCGGCGCAGAGCACGATCTGGAAACCGGCATCCATGTGCTGAATCGCGCGCACCAAATGCACGATCCCCTTTTGCCGGGTGATCCGTCCCACGAACAAGAGAAACGGTCGGGCCGGATCAATCCCGTAGCCCAGCAGCGCGTCGGTTTTTTTCGAGGGCCGATATTCATCCAGATCGATCCCATTATAGATGACATGCAGGCGTTCCGGTTTGATCTGAAAAAGCCGTTCCACGTCGGCCTTGGTTCCCTTGGAAACGGCGATGACCGCGTCGGCCATTTCCATCGCCGTTTTCTCCAGCCAGACGGTGAAATCGTATCCGCCGCCGAGCTGTTCGCGCTTCCACGGGCGCAACGGCTCGAGCGAATGAACGGTGATGACGAGCGGAATCCCGTAGTTCAGTTTCGCCAGGATGCCGCCGAAATGGCTGTACCAAGTATGACAATGCACCACGTCGGCGCTCACGTCGGTGGTGTTGAAATCGAGACACCGCTGCACCGCGCCAAAGACCGACTGCAATGGTTTCGGGCAGGTGTAGTCGCCCGTTTCCAGACCGAAGCCCTGCACCGAAGGATTTGTGCCTAACGATTCCTGGTCGCCGAAACACCGCACTTCGACCTCCATCAGCTTGGCCAGCTCCCGCGAGAGATAATCTACGTGCACGCCCGCCCCGCCGTAAATGTGCGGCGGATATTCGTTAGTCAAAAACAGCGTCTTCATCATCTCCACTACGTCTAAAGAGCCGGCCAGCGCATGTTGTTTTTTGTCATCCCGAGCCGGCGCATCGCGGAGAGGGACTTCCCAACTGCGAGACGCGTTCTCTCTCCAAAGTCACCGCCTATTGCAACTGAGGGATCCCTCTCCGTCCTGCGGCGGCTCGGGACGACAAAAAAAAGATCATCGCACCGAAATCGCGATCTATCGCGCCGCGTTTACCAGCAAACCCGGCACTTTCGCCAAGTAGGCCTCGTCTCCTTCATTTCCTCCGAGTCCGCCACCTGGAAACGGTTGTAATTACGGGCGGCCCAGCCGTCCGCCCCAAGGAGGAAGAAGCAACTCGCCGTGGACTCTGGCCAGCTCCGTGATCTGCGGAACCATCGCCCTGATCGGTCGGGCTGTTATCCAGGGCGACGAGAATTTGCAATTCGTTAGGCTACGGCCCGCTAAAACCAGCCCTGCGCCAAGCGGGAAAAAACTTCTCCTCTCGGCGACACCGTCGATACTTCGTTTCATGCCCAGCCGCCGCGCCGTACCGGCCGTTCTCGCCCTCGATCTCGGCACCTCCTCGGTGCGGAGCGCGCTCTTTGACGACCAGGGCCGGCTGATTGCGGACTCGCGAGCCAGCCAGGATTACCGAGTGCGGCACTCCCTCGACCGCGGCGCGGAACTCGATCCACTGCTCCTCTTGCGCGCCACCCGGCGCTGTCTGAAGCAAACAAGATCGCGCCTCGCGAAATCGGCAGCCCCGCTGGTGGCGGGCTCCGGTTTCTGGCACAGCCTACTCGGCCTCGATCGGTCGGGAAACCCGCTCACGCCCATTTTCCTCTGGGGCGACTCGCGCAGCACGGACGACGCCGCGCGCCTGCTGGACAAACT
Source organism: Verrucomicrobiota bacterium (assembly GCA_030856765.1). GTDB lineage: Bacteria > Verrucomicrobiota > Verrucomicrobiia > Chthoniobacterales > UBA10450 > Palsa-1392. The sequence goes on from JALYOR010000383.1 coordinate 26,015, forward strand.
GGACGAGAGAACCATCCAGCAACGCACGGGCTGCATGCTGCGCTCTTCCTTCTGGCCAGCCAAACTCGCCTGGCTGCGCCGGACCGAGCCGCGCCTGTTCCGCCGCGTGGCGCGCTGGGCTTCGCCGGCAGAGTGGGTGTTTGAGAAAATCTTCGGCCTCCACGCTTGCAGCCACTCGATGGCCAGTGGAACCGGGATCTACCACCTGGCCTCGGGCGATTGGGACGACGAACTCCTCGGTCTTCTCGGTCTCAGAAAGAAACAGCTCTCACCTCTCTTGGACGAAGAAAAGAGATCTCGCTTCACGATCTATCCTGCCATTGGCGACGGCGCCGCGGGGAACCTCGGCTCGGGCGCGGTTCGTCCCGGCCTGCTGGCGATTAACGTCGGGACAAGCGCCGCGGTGAGGATGGTCCGGCCAGCCGGAACTGATTTGCCGTTTGGACTCTTCCAGTTTGTGATCGATCGCCAGCGCAGCCTGCTCGGCGGGGCGATCAGCAATGCCGGCAACCTCCGCGCCTGGTGTCTGCGTGAACTGCGTTTGCCTAACGATGAGCGTGCGGTCGAAAAGGTTTTGCGCAGCCCCGGCCGCGGCGCGGACGCACTCACCATTCTCCCCTTCTGGGTCGGCGAACGAGCGCCTACTTGGCCCGAAAATCTCTCCGGCACGGTGATCGGTTTAAGTCAGGCAACGACTGCCGCCGACCTCCTCGTCGCAGCGATGACCGCCTCCTTTGATCGACTGGCCTCCATTCTCGAACAGCTTGAGGCCGCCACCGGCCGGGCCAAAAGAATCATCGTTTCCGGTGGGATTCTGCAATCGCGGGCATCGCTTCAGCTTTTGGCGGATTCGTTAGGGCGCGACCTCGAGGTGAGCGGCGACCAGGAAGCTTCGCTTCGTGGAGCGGCCGTCTACGCTTTGGAAAAATCCGGTTTCACCATCACCCCTCCAGAAAGGGGCGGACGAGTCGAAGCCAAACGGGCGCGAGCCCAAAAGGCCCGCGCCCGCCGCATCCGCCAACAAACGCTCGAGGCGCTGCTGGGCGGTGCTAGCTGGTCCCCTTCCAACTTCTAATTGGCAGCGATCTCGCCAAATTCTCCGGTCGTCTCATCCTCTCCGCCCGCGCTGTAATAGAGGACACTGGTCGGACCCGATTCCGGATGGCCGTTACCGAACGAAATCCCCCAAATGCTGGGCAAAACGATCGGGCTGCCGTTCGCCCCGCGCAGAAAATCCTGGAAAGCGCCTGTCGTCGGGTTGTAGGCCCCGATCATTCCGCTCGTCGTGTTGCTGACCAGCAGCATGTTGCTAAACGCTCCAAAGCTGTCCGGCGCGAGCGCGATTCCCCACGGTTCGCTGAACGTGTTCGCGGCATAGAGAGTGGTGAAGCCGGTAGCGTTATCCGAGACCCACCATTGATTTTCGCCCAGACTTGGATCGACCGGCCGCGAAAGGCCCCACGGATTGATCAGGAATTCGTCGACAGTGCTATCGACGATCGGGATGACGGCGTAGCTGTTCGTTTGAGCACGAACAGTCAGACTAAGCAGGAACGAGACAGCGACCAAAAAGGCAGGTTTCATATGGCTCTCCATGGCTTCGATTTTCGGGCGCAGTGCTGAACACAACCTGCCCTTTCCCCTGTTTCGAATGGAGGTGCGCCGCGGATGCACCTATCGTGTCCGCGCGAGCCGAAAGGTGCTAACTCAGCGCTCCAGGGCCTTGAGCCAATTCATGACCAGGCCGTGCTTCTTCCTCTCGCCGGAGCGCTCGAAGATGAAGAGCAGGTTGGCCAGCATTCGCATCAGGACGAGCCGGGGCGAGGCCGGCGCGAAATAACTCGATTGAGTCTTGAGTCGCTGCCGGGCCAGAATCGCTTCGCAATCGGGTCGCGACAGGATTCGCCCCTGGTGAAATGGATCGAACAAAATCCGCTCGTAGCGCGCGATGAAGTGGCCGGGCAGGTTGATCCCGTCGATATGCATATCAGCGCGCCGGCCGATGATCACATAGAGCATCGCAAGCGAAATGGGAATGCCGAGCCGGGTCTCGATCACATCGCTCAGGAGCGAGTTCTTCGGATCGTAATACTCCTCGGCGTTACCGCGAAAGCCGAGGTCTTCTGCCATGAAAGTCGTCAGGGCTTGCAGTCGTTCGCGATTCGATTGGGCACTGGCCACGAGGACGCGCAGGCGTTTGCCCCAGCTATCGAGTTTGCGACACAATTTCGCCACCGGCGCGTCCGGCTCGAAGCACAGGGTCAGGAGCCACCAGGCTGCCTCGATGTCACCGTGCTCGGGGAAAAGATGAGCGCAAAGCAGCATGTCGTCGTACGCCTCATCGCACTCGATTTTTTCGAGGACCTCGCGGACATGCGCCGTCACAGCGGCGTCGTCGAGGGCGAGCAGATCGCGCAACGCCGCCACCCCGTCACTGCCGGATTCGATCAGTTGCTCCTTGAGCAGGGTAACCGTCGCCGGATCGTTATCGCGCAAGAGCCGCACGATCGCCTCCTTTTGAAACATGCTTCTGTTCTACGATTTTCGCTCGCCGCGCGCAAGGACGCTCACTCCCCTTCCTCCACTGCCAGCACTTCGCCCGGACGACATTCCACCCGTAGCGTGATCGGGCGGCAGCAAACGCTGCAATCCTCAATCATCGTCAGGCTGCCCTGCGAGGTATCGACCTGCAAGGGGAACGCTTCCCCGCAGTGCGGACAGGTCACCTCGATCTCAACCAGCAGTTCCATCCGCTTTCTTCGGTTCGAGGCCGGGCGCGGAAAGACCGCTTTCGTGTCGGTGACCGGCGCCGCCCTCTTCGTTAGGCATGGTCGCTGACTTCACTGAATCCAGGCGCTGCAGTTCCAGCCGCATCCGCGGCAGGCTCTCGGCCGGCCTGATACATCTTGCCTCGCTCCGTCGCGGCGCGTTGAGCGGAAAGTCCTTCGGCCGATTGCGCTGGAGGATACGAGGCGGGCGTCGGAGTCGCCTGGGCGCGAAGCTCTGATGGCGCGAGCAGGAAACAGATAGACAAGGCCAGCCAAAGGCCGCGCTTCATCGATCGTGCGCCTCAAGAATAATCGTCGCCAGGCCGCTTTTTTCCGTGTGGCTGAGGCTGATCCACACCCGGCCAACTTCGCGCTCGTTAGCCATTTTCTCCGCGCCCCCGCTCAGGACGACGAACGGTTCGCCGCTCTCCTTCTTCTGCACATCGAGATCGCGCCAGCCCATCGACTTGCCAATTCCCGTTCCAAACGCCTTCGAAAGCGCCTCCTTGGCCGCGAAACGCGCCGCAAAATGCCGCTCCGGAAACTTCATCGAGTTGGAGTAAGCAATTTCACCCTCGGTAAAGACCCGCTGCAGGAATCGATTGCCGAAACGCTCGATCGAATTCCGAATTCTATCGCAATCCACCAGGTCAATGCCGATGCCGATGATTCTCATCCTTTGTAATTCTCCATTAACGCCAGCATTTCGCTCACTGCCGATTCAATTCCGACCAACATGGCGCGGGCGATAATGGCATGCCCAATGTTCAGTTCGGTCAGGTGCGGAATCTGATGGATGAGGGAAATGTTGCGATAATTGATTCCGTGGCCGGCGTTGACTTGCAGCCGAAAATTGGATGCCCGGATGGCCGCGTCCCGCAGGCGGTCGAGTTCCTGTTGCTCAATCTTTTCGGTGTAAGCGTTGGCCAGCGCGCCGGTGTGGAGCTCCACCATGTCAGCGCTTAAGCGAACGGCGACATCGACCTGTTCCGGTTCCGGGTCGACAAAGAGGCTGACGCGAATTCCAGCGGCGTTCAGGCGTCGCATGGTCGGCGCCAGTTCGCGCTCATGCCGTACCAGATCGAGCCCGCCCTCAGTTGTAATTTCTTCGCGTTTCTCGGGAACGAGACAAACTTCGTCGGGCTGCAACCGCAGGGCGAAATCGAGGATCTCGGAGGTGTTGCCCATCTCGAGATTGAGCTTGGTCATGATGTTGGCGCGCAAACGCTCGAGATCGCGATCCTGCATGTGTCGTCGATCGGCCCGGAGGTGCGCCGTGATGCCGCTCGCGCCCGCCCGCTCGCAAAGGCTCGCCGCGACTACCGGATCGGGCTCGGCATTTTTCGAATCCGGCATCGCCGCATAACGAGCCTGTCGCAGGGTGGCGATATGATCGACGTTCACGCCGAGGTGCAGAGTTCCCATCAGGTTTCAATAGGAGCGGAGCGCCACGAAAGGCAAACGGGAATGAAAAGAGGCGCTCGCGACCGCCCCGCGTCGCTCGACGCGCCAGCGTGTCATCCCGATCCGGCGAAGCGCGCAGAGGGACCTCGCACTTGCAATCACGCTGACTCGTTCCAAGAAGATTCCTGTTGGTAAGTCCGAGGTCCCTCTCCGTCCTGCGGCGGATCGGGATGACAAACCGGACGCACCGCCGCCCCCGCGAGCCCAGCGTGCTAATCCAGCACTTCGAACTGGCTCATCACCCGGAACATCTCATAGCGCTCGTCTATCTCGTCGCTCGTTAGGCTGCGCAGACGTTCGAGGCTGAAGGCTTCGACATTGAAGCTCGCCAGCACGCTCCCGAAAATCACCGCTTTGCGCAGGTGGCCGAAATCGATTCCGCCGTCGTCGTGACCGGCGAGGTAACCGGCCAGGCCGCCGGCAAAGGTATCCCCCGCTCCGGTCGGATCGTGGATATCCTCCAGCGGATAAGCACCACAGCTAAAGAAATCGTCCGGCCCGAAGAGCAAGGCGCCGTGTTCGCCCTTTTTTACCACGACGTATTTCGGACCCATTCGGCGGAGGGCACGGCCCGCGCGGATCAGACTGGTATCGTTCGTCATCTGGCGCGCTTCGCTGTCGTTGAGAATGAGCAGATCGACGCGCGGAATGAGAGCGTCGAGATCATGGCGCGTCGTTTCGATCCAGAGATCCATCGTGTCCGCGATGACAAACCGCGGACGGCGCATTTGGTCGAGCACGTGCGATTGGAGCGACGGCGCGATGTTGGCCAGGAGCACAAAAGGCGTTTCGCGAAAATTGTCCGGCAGCTCTGGCTCGAAATTTTCGAAGACATTGAGCGCGACCGAGCGGGTCTCGCGCGTATTGAGATCCCAAGCATACTCGCCCGACCAACGAAAGGTCTTCCCCGCGACTTGTTGCACCCCCGCGGCGTCGATTTTTCTCGATTTCCAGAACTCGAATTCTGATTTGGGAAAATCTTCGCCCACCACGCCAACGAGATTGACGGGTGAAAAGAAACTCGCACCTACCGCAGCGTAGGAAGCGGAGCCGCCGAGTTGATCGGCGTGTTCTTCGACCGGTGTTTTGACGGTATCGAGCGCAATGGAGCCAACGACGAGGACGGACATGATGATTCAGTTTCTGGTTTTCAAAGTTCGGAGTGGCCGAGCAGCCTCTTCGCGGCCCGGGCCGCGCCGGCGATGTCGGCGGATTGCAGCAGGCCAGATACAATGACGACGCGTTTTGCGCCAGCGGCTAAAACCGTCGGCAAATTCTCCTCCTTGATTCCACCGATGCAAAAGATCGGAAATGTGAACAAGCGATGCACGCTGCGAATGCCTTCGATTCCGATTGGTTGGTAGTCTGGTTTTGTAGGCGTCGCGAAGAGCGGGCCGAACCCAATGTAATCTGCGCCTTCGCTCGCCGCCGCGGTCGCTTGAGCGAGGCTGTGGGTTGATTTGCCGATCAAGCAAGCGCGCCCCACCATCTCCCGCGCCGACGCAATCGCGACGTCGTCCTGGCCGAGATGCACGCCCTCCGCCCCCACCTCCCGGGCGACTTCAGGGAAATCGTTAATAATCAAGGGGACTTCCGCCTTGCTCGTTAGGCGATGCAGTCGGGCAGCGAGTTTCGCGAGTTCCGCCGGCGGTTCGTTTTTTCCCCGCAACTGGATGAGATCGACTCCGCCGCGGATCAGATCTCGAACGACGGTTTCCGCTTTGTCCGACGCGACGTAGTCGAGGTCGAGGATGGCGTAAAGCCGGGCATCCGCGAGCGCCGTCAGCGCGCTCAATCGGTCAGCCGGCCGTTGGAAGGCCGCAATTCGAACGCCTCGGAATTCATCATCCGATCGACGAAACCAGTGTCGTAATGGCCGTTCCGGAAATCGGCGTTGCGCATGATGGCGTTGTGGAACGGGATCGTCGTCTTGATGCCGGTGATGAGGTATTCGCCGAGCGCGCGGCGCATGCGGGCGATGGCCGATTCGCGGGTCGCGCCGATTGCGATGAGTTTCGCGATCATCGAGTCGTAGTTAGAAGGGACGGTGTAGCCCGTGTAGGCATGGGAATCAATCCGCACCCCGCGGCCGCCGGGGGCGTAGTAGAAGTTAATCCGGCCAGGAGAGGGCTGAAAATTTCGCGCCGGATCTTCCGCATTGATCCGGCATTGGATCGCGTGAGAGCGGGGAATGGGTTTGGCCACGTGCGGCGACAATTTATCTCCCGCCGCGATGTGGATCTGCTCCTTCACCAGGTCGCAGCCGTAAACTTCCTCAGTGATCGTGTGCTCCACCTGGATGCGGGTGTTCATTTCGATGAAGTAATAATTTCCCTGCTGATCGACGAGGAACTCCATCGTGCCGGCGTTCACATAGCCGACGGATTCGGCCAGCTTGACCGCCGCCGTGCCCATGCGTTTACGCAGGGACGCTGTGAGCAAGGGCGACGGGCACTCTTCGATCACTTTCTGGTTGCGACGCTGGATCGAGCAATCGCGCTCGCCGAGGTGAACGGTGTGCCCATGGCTGTCGGCCATGATCTGAAACTCGATGTGGCGCGGGTTGACGATCAGCTTCTCGATGTAGACCTCGGCATTGCCGAAAGCCTTTTCCGCTTCCATGCGCGCGCTGTGGAATCCCTGGATCAGGCTCACTTCGTTATGCGCGGCGCGCATCCCGCGGCCGCCGCCGCCGGAGACCGCCTTGATCATCACCGGATACCCGATCTTTTTCGCCACCTTGATCGCTTCGGCCTCGTCTTCCACGATGCCGTCGCTGCCCGGAGTGACTGGCACCCCGGCCTTGCGAGCGGCGGCGCGGGCAGAATTCTTGTCCCCCATCGCGCGCATCGCGTCCGGCGAAGGCCCAATGAACTTGATTTTGCAGCTCTCGCTGACCTCGGCAAAGTGCGCGTTCTCAGCGAGGAATCCGTAGCCGGGATGGATGGCATCGACGTCGCCCACCTCCGCGGCGCTCATGATGCGATCGATGCGCAGGTAACTATCGGAGCTCGGCGCGGAGCCGATGCAGATCGACTCGTCGGCCAGCTGCACGTGAAGCGAATCGACGTCGGCCTCCGAATAAACAGCCAGGGTGCGAATGCCGAGTTCCTTGCAGGCGCGGATGACGCGGAGGGCAATTTCTCCGCGATTGGCGATGAGGATTTTTTCGAACATCAAGGGTTACGCCCGCTCTCAGCCGACCAGCAGGCAAAGGCGAGCGGAGCGAATGTTAAGTCGCCTAACGAACTTTGAACAACGCCTGACCGAACTGCACCGGTTTGCCGTTTTCCGCCACCACCTCGGCAATCGTTCCCCGCACCTCGGCTTTGATTTCGTTCATTACTTTCATCGCCTCGATGATGCAGACGACGGTGTCTTCGTCGACCTCGCGACCGACGTCGACAAACGCCGGCGACTCCGGCGAGGCGGCGCGATAAAAAGTGCCGACCATCGGCGAAGTAATTTCGGTCGTGCTTTCGCCCCCTGAACCCGTCGTCTCGGCCGGAGCGGCCCCGCCACCCGCGGAGGCTCCCCCCGCCTGGGGACCGGCGGCGGCGACTTGAGGCATGGGCGGCGCAGCGAAGGTCGTTTGCTCGCCCGCCCCTTTCTGCAGCTTCAAACGGAAACCGTCCTTCTCCATTTCAAAAACGGAGAGATCATTCTTCTTCATCAGGTCGATGATGGCTTTGATGTCTTTAAGTTCCAAAGGCGCGCTTCCTTTCCGGCGTTGGTGAGACGTTAGGTAAAACGGTTTTAACGACGGGGTCAAGCCATCGGTTCGAGCGGACCAGTGGGAAGGTGTTCCCGGCGGTAATCGAAGATGCGCTCCAACTGCGGACGAATGAGCCAGCGGTTGAGGAGCGCCCCGAGCGGCCCCAGCGGCGGAACGTAGGTCACGAGGTCGTGCACCTCGGTCCCGCTCTCCACCTCCTGGAAATAATGTTCGTGATGCCAAAGGCGATAGGGTCCGACCCGTTGCTCATCGACAAAACGGTGAGGCGCATCCACCGATACGATCTCGGTCAGCCAGGTGAGCGGGATGCCTAACAATGGCGCGACCGTGTATTCGATCATCAGCCCGGGATGTACTTCGGCTGGCAGGCGGCTCTTGATCACGAAGTTCATCTCCGGCGGGGTGATCTTCTTCAGATTGCGCGGATCGGAAAAAAAACGCCAGCATTCGTCCAGGCCTAACGAGACCATTTGTTTTCGCTCCAGTTGGTAGATTGGCATACCGACCGTAACACGGGAGGCTATCTATTTCGTCCGGGTAGCGTATACGTCTCGTGTGCGCTACCCGGATGAGAGATCGGAAACGCGATCGCTCACCACTTTTCCATCGCGTAATTCGATCTGACGGGAGGCAGCCTGCGCCACCTCCGCGCTATGCGTCACGAGAATCAGGGTCGCCATTTGCTCAGCCGAAATCTGCCGCAGTAAATCGAGCACGCGCCTGGCTGACACGGTGTCGAGATTGCCGGTCGGCTCATCGGCGATCAAGAGCGATGGTCGATGGACGAGCGCACGGGCAATCGCAGTCCGCTGTTGTTCGCCCCCGCTGAGCTGATGAACGAAATGGGTTGCCCTATTCGCTAGGCCGACAAGCGCTAAGAGCGCGAGAGAGCGCGCCGCAGCCTCGGAGGGAGAAACCCCCTGGAGCAACAAAGGCAGGCTGACGTTCTCGAGCGCGTTCATCGTCGGGAGGAGATTGAAAAACTGGAAGACGAGGCCGAGCTGGCGGCGCCGGAAATTGGTCAACTGAGCGTCATCCGCGGTCGTTAGGCTGAGGCCGTCGACCACGATTTCGCCCGCGGTCGGGCGATCGAGACCGGCGACCAAATGCAGCAGGGTACTCTTGCCACAACCGCTCGGGCCCACCACCGCGACGAACTCATGCCGGTCGATAGCGAGCGAAACATCCTCGAGCGCGTGCACCGAGCGCTCGCCGGCTTCGTAATATCGGCTAACTTTTTGTAAAGAAATCATGCCGGCGTCCGCTCATCTACCTACGCCCAGCGGGCACGCAAGGACGCCACCAAAATTTCGTCTCGTCGCCGAAACGGATGATTACCTGGTGGTCGACAAGCCGCCCTTCCTCCTCATCCACCCGAGCAAGCCGGACGGCACCCCGACGCTTTGGGCGGCCTTGCGGCAACTGCTCGCCTTCGAGTTGGTCAATGGCGGGCAAGTCTCCATCGTCAATCGGCTCGACCGCGAAACCAGCGGCCTGGTTCTGATCGCGAAAAACGCGACCACCGCGAGAAGCTTCGGCCTGGCGATGGAGCGCCATCAAATCGAGAAAGAATATCTCGCCATCGTGACCGGCTGGCCGGATTGGGAAACCCAAACCGTCAACGCGCCCCTCGCCCGCCAGGGCGAGCACGGGCCGTCGTCGATCTGGCTGAAACAGGCCATCCACCCGCAGGGCGCGCCGGCCCTGACCGAGCTGCGGGTGGAGCGGCGATTCGTTAGGCAAAGCACCACCGATCGATTTGCCATCGTGCGCGCACTCCCGCGGACCGGCCGAACCCACCAGATTCGCGTCCACCTCGCGCATCTCGGCCACCCCATCGTGGGGGACAAGATTTATGGCCCTAACGAAAAGCTATATCTCGAATTCATCGCCACGGGCTGGACCGAAGCGCTCGCCCGCCAGCTCCTGTCGCCCCGCCACGCCTTGCATTCCGCGCGTTTGCGCATCGCTGGTCGATTCGACTGGGAAAGCGACCTGCCGGAGGATTTGCAGGACTGGCTGAGGGGCCGCTCGCTCTAGGCGGCAAGGAGCGGGACGTCGCCCGCCACGAGAACGCCGTTGAATTTCGGATAGAGAAATTTCGCCACCGGCGCGTTGCTCTTAGTCAGGGCGACCGCCCGGTCGAGCCCCGCCTCCCGGAGGCGTTGGAGCGATTCTCCCAGCAGCGCGGTTCCGAATCCGCGGTTGCGATATTCCATCAGCACGCAAGGCCCGGGCGAGAGGTGATTTTCTGTCGTCGGATCAGGAATCAGCATGGCCGCGCCAATCATCCGCAGGCCGTGTCGGAGCGCGAGGCAGAGGCCGTTTTTCTCCGGCTCGAAAATCCGTTCCACCCAGCCATCCAACATGCCGTCCACCTCGTGGATCGCGTCGCCCCAGGAAGTATCGTGGGCAAACGATCGCTTGATCACCAGGCGCAATTCGCGCTCGTCGGCGCGAGTCGCGGCGGAGAAGGAGTAGTGCGGGGGAAGGCTGGTGGTGAACGCCGGAAGCTTATCCAAATCCCAACTGAAACGAACCCATTGAACGAGCCTCATGTGTGTCGGCCGCGAAATTACCATGCGCCATCACACGACCGCAACTTTCCTTTCCGAAAATCACACGCTCTCCTCGGGAGGACGTCGAATTTTTTTACTAATGCGCCTGGACGACGCGCAACGCTTCCTGAAACGGCGTGTAGAGCTCGCGATGTTGCGAGACTCCGCGTCGCAAGACCGGCTTGAAATTCGCGATGTCGGCCACGTTGAGAATTTGATCGACGCTCTGCACGAAGGCGCTCATCGCGTCATTGGTCGGGCAACGATGGGTGAGGAGGAGAACGAAGTGCTCGCGGCGCAGCGGACTGACTCGGCGCACCATCTCCCGCAGGATCGGATTCTCCCCGACGCTCGCTCCCTTAAAGTTTTCGTAAACCACGACCACGCTATAGCTGTAAGTGGCGAGCTTGAGCAGCACGTCGTCCTCAAACAGCCCGAGGTGGACCTTGTAACCGAGCTCGACCAGTTGCGGCACGATCAACTTTTGGTACTGCGGATGATCGATGCAGACGAGGGCGGTGTTGTCGCCCAGATCGAAGAAGCTGCTTTCCTGTTCGATGCTCATCTTCTTGCCTAACGAAAAGCGTTGACGGACAGGTCGAGGCGCAACCCGGTATTGGCCTGTCTTTCGACGCCCCGCGTTTTTTGCATCAGATCGATGCCGCGCGTGACCCGTCCCTTCTTGGAAGCAACGAGAAGCGCCGTCTCTTCGCTGATCGTCCCCGCGTCATAGGCGGCCAGAATGGATTGGTCGAAAGTGCTCCAGCCAAAAGTCGAACTGGTTTCGATGATTTCGTAAAAGCTCCGATTTTCCGCTTCGCCGAGCGCGATCGCTTCGCGGGTGCGGAGGTTGTAACCCATGATCTCAGTGAGCATTTGCCGTCCTCCGGAGATGCGCGGCGCGAGGCGCTGGCTCACCACGTAGCGGAGGCTGTCGGCGAGACGCAGGCGCACCTGCTGTTCCTCGCCTGTCGAAAACAGGCCGAGGATGCGGTTGATCGATTGTCCGGCATCGACCGTATGCAGGGTGGTGAGGACGAGATGGCCGGTCTCAGCGGCCATCAAAGCCACTTCCACCGTGGCGCGATCGCGCATTTCGCCGACCAGAATGACCTTCGGCGCCTGCCGCAGCGCGGCGCGCAAACCGTTGGGATAATCGTCGAAGTCGTGGCCGAGTTCGCGCTGGCTAAAAGTAGCCTTGCCCGGCGGGTGGATGAATTCGATCGGATCTTCGAGGGTGATGACGTGCACCGATTGTTTGGTGTTCACCTCGTTGAGGAGCGCGGCCAGGGTCGTCGTTTTGCCGCTCCCGGTCGCACCGGTGATCAAAACGAGCCCGGTCTTTTCCTTCGCGATCTCTTCAAAGATCGCGGGCAGGCCCAGGGTTTCGAGAGACGGGATCTCGGCCTGCAACTTGCGCATCACGATCGCGAAATGCCCCTGTTGCCGGAAAATATTAACCCGGAAACGGGCTTCTTCGCCTAACGAATAGCTGCAGTCGCAGGAGCCGCCGCGGAGATACTCCCGCATCAGGCGCCGGTCGCCCTGCATGAGAGTGAGGGCGAGGTGCTCGGTTTGGTAGGGCGTGAGATGCCCGATCGGCGGATCGACGAAAACCGGTTTGAGTTCGCCAAAATCTTCCACCTGGAGCGGATGTCCGACCGAAAAATGCAGATCCGAGATGCCGTCGTAGGTCTTCAGCATCGCGGAGAGAATTCGGTCGAGATCGGGCGTTCTCATGCGGGCAGAATCTATTCGTCGTACTCGTCGGGGGGAGGCGTCTTGAGAAAGGGCCGGAACTTCTTCTTGTCGATCGCCTTTTCGTAAGCCTCCTCCGGCGAGATCCGCATCTGCCGCAGGTGCTCCATGATCGCGTCGTCGAGCGGCTGATTACCTTTCTTTTTGCCGACCTGGATCATGCCCGGGATTTGGTGCGTCTTGGCTTCGCGGACCAGGTTGGCGATCGCCATGTCGACGACCAGGATCTCGAGCGCGGCCACCCGGCCCGGCTTATCGATCCGCTTGAAAAGATTCTGGGCGACGACGCCCTTGAGCGACTCCGCCAGGGTGGCGCGAATCTGGTTTTGCTGGTGCGTCGGGAAAACGTCGATCACCCGGTCGACCGCCTTGGAGGCGCTCGAAGTATGCAACGTGCCGAAGACCAGGTGACCAGTCGCGGCTGCAGTCAGGGCCAGCTCGATCGTTTCGAGATCGCGCATTTCACCGACGAGCAGGATGTCCGGATCTTCCCGCAAGGCGCCGCGCAGAGCGGAGGCAAAGGAGCGGGTGTGGACGCCGACTTCGCGATGCTGCACGAGGCAGTTCTGGCTCCGATGCACAAACTCAATCGGATCTTCCACCGTAATGATGTGATCGTGTCGCTGGAGGTTGGCGAAGTCCATCATCGCTGCCAGCGTGGTCGATTTACCCGAGCCGGTCGGGCCGGTGACGAGAATCAGTCCCTTCTTCAGGAGCGGAAATTTTTTCAAGACCGGCGGCAACCCGAGGTCGTCCACCGTCAGGATCTTCGAAGGAATGAGACGAAAGACAGCTGAGAT
>JALYOR010000006.1 GCA_030856765.1 Verrucomicrobiota bacterium
CCGAAAAGGCCTCATCACCACGAGAGCGGGGATCGGTTCCAGGCCCGCGCACCCAAATCAATCACGAAGCTCGGAGGGTTCCCGGTAGGCCGAGTCGGGCAGCGCAAAGGTTTCCCCCACGAGAGCCCGGCGCTCCGCACTCTCTGGGGTGGAGGGGAGGTACTCATGGATGGAGGCTCGCACTCGGGCGCGGAAGTTGGCCTCCCAACGATCGAGCGCCGGGAGATGACCGCAGATGGCGAGCGCGACGGAAAGAGTGATCGGGATGAGGAGCCGGAAACGCATTTTTCCGATTGCCGCACCGAATACTAAAAGAGTGCGACGAAAATCGGGGAAACCCGGTTTTTCTCGATGTCAGGCGATTCATTTGTAAAATTGGGCTTTTCAGCGGCAACTTCCTCGTTGCAAATCGGCCTATGCCGCTCGAAAATCGAACCTCTTTCACGGGGTCTTAGCTCAGTTGGTAGAGCGCCTCAATGGCATTGAGGAGGTCAGGGGTTCGAACCCCCTAGGCTCCAGAAAGTTTACGGATCAAGCCGGGATGATTTCGGTTTTTGCCCGCCGCAGTGCGACAAGGTAATAAATCGTTCCGATCGCACCAAGGACGGTGGCCGAGGCAAAGTTGGCGCCGGGTCCGATTCTCCAGAGAAGCGCACCCAGAATTGCGCCGCTACTGACGAGAAGGTCGCGCACCAAATAGTAAGCGCCGATGGTTTGCCCCCGGCGCTGCGGATCGCAGTAGCCGATGATGAGGGCTTTGCGCGCGGTATCGCCAAATTCCTTCAAGCCGCGAATCGCGAAGGCCAGCATCAGCATGGCGAAGCCGTCCGAAAACCAGAGCGCCACCGGGAAGAGCGTGAACATGATGAAGGTCACGAAAACAAACGGCTCGCGACCGTATTTGTCGGCGAAATGTGAGGCGGGCAGGATGCACAAGGTCGCTGCCAGCATTTCGATCATGACCAGGATGCCGATCTGTTTCGCGTCCGTGCCGATGTAGTCCATCGCGTAGATCACCACCCACGCGAAAGGAATCCGTTCGCAAAAGCGGATCAGGATGTCGCTCAGGAGCAGTCGTCGCAGGGGCGCGTTGAAATTCGTTAGGCTGTGCCAAAAAGTCCGGCGCTCCGGTTTGATGACGGTGGCCGGCGCGACCTCGCGCACCTGTCGTTGCACGGCGATCGTGGCGGTCGAGATCACGATCGAAACCGCCAGACCGATGCGCACGCCATTGATCATGCCGAAGCGATCGATCAACACGCCGCCGAGAAACGGCGCGATCATAATCGGCAGGCGTTTGATCACCGATTGCAGGCCGATCCCCATCGAGTGGCGATTCGCCTCGAGCGTTTCGGCGATGAGCGAAAAAGTGGCCGGCAGCGAAAAGCAGGTCCAGGAAAGGAAGAGGAACATCGCGCAAATCACCGCGCCCCAATGCGGGATGAGCAGCACAATCGCGTAGCCGACGATGGAAAGAAGATTGAAGGCGATGAATGCGCGGCGGAATCCCCAACGATCTACCACCAACCCGCCCGGGTAGGCGTAGATCGCACCGAGCAACGTCCGGAGTCCGTCGAACATCCCGATGACCAAAACAGTCGCGCCCAGCGCCTGAAGATACTTGGGCAGGAACCGCATCCACAGTTCCTCGCCCAGACCGATCGCGAAGATCGCGATGAGCAGGATGACGAGGTTGCGCCGCAGTCCCAATAAATCCGCCCATCTGCGCCGGTCTTTCACTTCGCCAGTTTTCTCTCAACGGCGGGAAAGTCCAAGCCGCCGAACGTGGGATGAGCCTTTGCGCCCCGATGAGCGACTTCGCGCCCGGGAGGATCGGGGGCGGCAAGGCAAGGTCGTAACCCCCTTGGTGCGCGTGATGGTGCCCTTGTGCGCATTGTCATCCCGAGCCGGCGAAGCGCGGCGAGGGATCTCTCAATTGCAATTCCCATCTCCCCAAACCAGAAGCCGTGAATTGCAATTGCGAGGTCCTTCGTCGTCTACGCGACTCAGGGACAAATCAAAAGCCCGGCGGGATTTGACTCGCCGGCCGTCGCCGTATTCTTTGAAGCGCGCCGGTTCATTGCCTGCGCTTCTTCGTAAAATCAAAACTCTCTTCACATTTATGACTTCATTCGCTCAATCCTTTCTCCGAACCGCCGCCGGCGGCGCTGTTGCCTTTTCTCTTATTCTTGCCCCGCAACTTTTTGGCGCGGAAGCCGAGGTCAAGTTTCCGGATGCGAGCCAGCATGCCACCGTCAAGCAGCGCATTGGCCTAGCGGATATCGAGATCGAGTACTCACGCCCCAACGTGCGCGGCCGTGAGATTTTCGGCGGGCTCGTTCCTTACGGCAAAGTCTGGCGCACCGGCGCGAATGCCTCGACCAAGATCAAGTTCAGCGACGCGGTCAAAATCGGCGGCAAAGACGTGCCGGCCGGTGAATACTCTTTCTACACCCTCCCGACCGAAAACGAGTGGACGATTATCCTTTCCAAGGACACGAAAAGCTGGGGAGCCTACGACTACAAATCCGACACCGACGCTCTCCGCGTCATGGTCAAGCCGATGCCCCTAACGAACCCG
The DNA here is from genome assembly GCA_030856765.1 of Verrucomicrobiota bacterium. Lineage (GTDB taxonomy): Bacteria > Verrucomicrobiota > Verrucomicrobiia > Chthoniobacterales > UBA10450 > Palsa-1392. Next base: position 2,582 of record JALYOR010000006.1, read on the forward strand.
GTCGAGTCCTTCACGATTGGTTTCGATGACCTCAAATCCGACGGCGCGAATCTCGCGCTGGAGTGGGACAAGACCCGCGTCCCGGTCGAAATCACGACCAACACAATGGAAAAAGTGTCGACCAACATCGACGCCGCGCTGAAGAAGCCGGACTCCCTCGATCAGCGCTTCTATTATCAGGCCGCCAGTTTTTACTACGACAACGACAAGGACCTCGCCCAGGCTCTGAAATGGATCGACCAGGCGATCGAGAAAAAGCAGCCGGCCGGTTATTTCATGTATCAGAAAAAAGCGCAGATCGAGGCAAAGTTAGGCCACAAAGCCGAAGCCAAGGCCGCTGCCGAAAAATCGATCGAGCTGCTCAAGGCGGAGAAAGAGCCCGATGAATCCGCGATTGGGACCAGCCAGAAAATCATCGACGACCTGCGCTAAGCCGCGAAGCTCGCTCGCTCTGCGCGCCTCGTTTTCATGGTCCCGGTCTCGCGCACTCTCGTGGCGGCTTTGCTCGCGCTCGTTAGTCTGGCCAGTCTCGGGCACGGCGCGGAGGCGCCGGAAGCGATGGATTCGGCGCAGATTCGTCTCGCGCTCGAGAAGCTGAACGTCCTCGGCCGCGTCCTCTACGTCGCGGCCCATCCGGACGACGAAAACACCCGGCTCATTTCCTACTGGTCGAACGGCGCGCTCTACGACACGGCTTACCTCTCCCTCACCCGCGGCGACGGCGGCCAGAACTTGATCGGGCCGGAACTGCGCGATCAACTCGGCGTCATTCGCACGCAGGAATTGCTCGCGGCGCGCAGGATCGATCACGGGCGCCAGTTCTTCACCCGCGCAAACGATTTTGGTTACTCCAAGTCGCCCGAGGAAACCATGCGCATCTGGGACCGGGAGAAGATTCTGGCCGACGTCGTCTGGGTCATCCGAAAATTTCGGCCCGATCTCGTGGTGACGCGATTCCCGACTGATGACAAGGAGACGCATGGCCACCACACCGCGTCGGGTATTTTAGCGGGGGAAGCGTTCCGCGCCGCGGCCGATCCGAAGCGTTTTCCCGAGCAGCTTAAATATGTGCAGACGTGGCAGCCGAAGCGGCTGGTCTGGAATTCCTGGGCGGCGTTTCGCGCCCAGATGCGCAAGGAGCCGGTCGACGTGACCGGCCTGATCCCGCTGGAAGCGGGCGGCTACCAACCGCTTCTCGGGAAATCCTATCCCGAGATCGCCGCTGCCAGCCGGAGCATGCACAAGAGCCAGGGTTTCGGGGTCGAGATCGAGCGCGGTGAGCGAAAGGAATATTTCAAATTTCTCGACGGCCAGCCGATCAAGGATGGCGCCGGCATTTTCGACGGCATCG
>JALYOR010000038.1 GCA_030856765.1 Verrucomicrobiota bacterium
CGCCGCAGCTGGCCCGCTACCGGTAATCCACTTCGGTCGTGAAGCTTTCCTTCGGCTGTCGATAGAGCTCGAGGAAAGATTCCGCGATCTTCTCGGGAGCGAAATGGGTCCCTTCCTTGACCATCCCGTGGATGGTGACCGTGCCGACGTGGATCCCCTGCGGTCCGAGTTCTTTCGCGAGCGAGAACGCCAGGTTGCGTAAGGCCGCTTTGCCCACCCCGACGGAAGCAAACCGCGGCATGGGATCGAGGGCAAAGGCACCGCCGGTGAAGATGATCGTGCCACTCTGCGCCGCTTTCATCGCCGGGAGCACCTGCTGCACGGCGCCAAGCGCTCCGGCGACATTAGATTTGAAATCAGCCACCAGGTCTTCCGGCTTGGTCGCGGAAGGCGAGGCCATGCGCATGGCGAAGGCGTTGTAGATGAGGAGAGTCGGGTCGCCGCAGTCGCGACGAATCTCGGCGAAGGCCGCGGCCAGCGATTTTGGATCGGCCGCATCCGCTTCGAAGAGTTGCGCCGTCGCGCCGGCCGCTTCCAGCTCCGCCAGCGCATTCTCTTTTTTGGCGCGGGAGCGTGCGATCAGGGCCAGTTCGTGACCTTCCCGGGAGAAAGCCTTCGCAATCGCCAGTCCATTACCCGCGCCGAATCCAACCACCACACAAAGCTGTTTCATTATCGGGCGATACGGATCGCGCCGCGCTTCGGATTCAACCGATCTGCCCGCAAATCGCCTAACGACGCGTGATCCGCAGCATTGCTTCGTTGCGGCGCAGCGGGCCGGGGATAAAGGGCGAGTCGTAGTAGGCGATGATCGGTTCGCCTTCGACCACGAGGCCCCTGCTCTCTATCCAGGCGCGCAATTCCGCGAGGGCCTGTCGCTCATTCTCCTCGCGCATCCCGCCCCCAAAACGCTTCACCGCCACTTCCGCCGCCGGCCGGAGATCAAGCTCGACTTCAGAGGTCTGCGGATGAGGAACACCGCGCTGCGCTGTGGCTTCGGGCATAAGAAAAGTCATCGTGCCCCGGGCGCCACTTTCGCGCTCAAAGAGAACCGGCGTGGTCATCGGAATCTTCTCCCGCCTGTTATTGGCGCCGCTGATGAAGTCGAAGAGCCGTTGAAAACTGTCATCCCGCCCACTGCGCAGACCGGTGTGGGCGACGGCGAAGGCCGGGTAACGCCGGAGCTCGAAACGGCCGTCCTTGAGTCGTGTCTCGTAAGGCATTTCCTCCGCGTCGAAGCGCGACAGTTTGTAAAAAGCGAACCCAAGCACGCCGAGAAGGCTCGCGACCAGCCAGAATGATTTTACTTTCATCGTATCCGATTCGGCTGCGCGTCCGATGCGGATGCACCTCACACGACTAACGAAGAGCTAGCGCTGGCCCGCGACTTCGCCATGCTGCGGACAAGTGACGAGGTGATCGTTCACCATTCCCGTGGCCTGCATCAGGGAATAGCAAATGGTTGAGCCGACGAACTTGAAGCCACGCCGCAAGAGGTCGCGGCTCATCGCGTCGGACTCCGCCGTCTGCGCCGGCACTTGCGAGAGGCTGCGCCAGCGATTCTGTTTGGGTTGGCCTCCGGCGAAACTCCACAGGTAATCGTCGAAAGTCGTTTCTTTCTGTAGTTCCAGCAACGCTTTCGCGTTCTGGATGGTGGCGGCGATCTTCAGTCGGTTGCGGACGATCCCGGGATCGGCGAGCAATCGTTGCACGTCGCGCGCGCCATAACGGGCGATCTTCTCGGCGCGAAATCCATCGAAGGCTTTCCGGTAATTTTCGCGCTTCTTCAGAATCGTGATCCAGCTAAGCCCCGCCTGCGCCCCCTCGAGGATGAGAAACTCGAAGAGCCGCCGGTCGTCATGCAACGGCACGCCCCATTCTTCATCGTGATAGGCAATCGACGGCTCGATCGTGGCCCAGGGACAGCGCGCCATGCCTGGAATATGAGCGAACCGACGCCGCGCGAAAGGCCCACCATGAACTGCCGCGCGAAAAGTCCGCCAATGCGGCGCGGGGAGCGGACGAAATTGATGGCGGGTTCACCACAGTCGATGCGATCTCCGTCAGTGGAAACAGTCTGACCACTCAACTAACTGGTGACAAGCGCGGAAGGGGTGACGTTGCGGGTGCAAAACATCAACGGTGACGGCCTTCGTTACAGATTGCGTGCGCGGATTTCGCTCGATAGGGTCGCGCGCATGGTGACGAGCACGGTTTCGAAAAAGTCGTTGGGCGTTATCGGTTTTATGCGCTCGGAGGTGGCGCTGTTTCTCGGGCTGGCCAGTGCGGTGATCTTTCTTTGGATTGGTTCTCGCTGGCTGGGAGAGGTGAGTGAGCAGGTGGTCCTGCTTTGGGTGGTCATCGTTTGGCTCTTTGCCATCGTCCTCTGGTCGGCCATCTCGGTGGTGCGACACGCGGACTGCCTGGCGCTGAAGTTTGGTGAGCCTTACGGGACTCTGATCCTGACGCTCTCCGCGATCACGATCGAGGTGATTATGATCTCGGCCATGATCCTGCATGGAGAGAATAATCCGACGCTGGCGCGAGACATGATGTTCGCGGTGATCATGATCGCGCTCAACGGGCTGGTCGGTCTCGCGCTCTTGCTCGGCGGGCTGCGTCACCGGGAGCAACAGTATAATTTGCAGGGCAGCGGTGCCTATCTCAATACGATCATGACTCTGGCGGTGCTGGGTTTGGTGCTGCCGAGCTTCACCACCTCGCTCTCACGCCCGAGCCTGAACCGGGTGCAGGAGATATTTCTCATCGTCGCCTCGCTGGCTCTCTACGCCACTTTCCTTTTCGTCCAGGTCAGGCGGCACAGTCAGCACTTCCATGAAGCATCGGCCGCGACGGGGGATGCGGCTGGGGAGCATCATCACCTGGCGGTGCGATCAACTCTTTTTCACGTCGTAATGCTGCTGCTTTACCTCGGCGTGGTGGTGGTGTTGGCGGAGAAATTTGCCGTGCCTCTGGATATCTGCATCGAACGTTTTGGGGTGCCTCCGGCTTTGGGTGGCGCGATCGTCGCCGGTCTGGTCCTCGCTCCGGAGGCTCTGAGTGGTATCCAGGCTGCGATGGCGAATCATCTCCAGCGTTCGGTCAATATTCTGCACGGGTCGGTCCTGGCTTCGATCGGGCTCACCATCCCGGCGGTTCTTATCATTACGCTGATAACGGGACAGACGATAACGCTCGGCATCGGCGGTGGCAATTTGCCGCTCATGGTCCTGACTCTCGCAGTGAGCATCGTGACTTTCGGGAGCGGAAAGACGAGCGTCTTGCAGGGGTGCATCCACCTGCTGCTCTTCGCGGTGTTCGTGCTCCTGATCTTTGCGCCGTAAGTGCGGAGCTAATCCCGAATTCCGCGCTTCAGTTCCCAGACCCGGATGGCGGCGAGGATCAAGCTTTTCGTCCGGGCCAGAGTGGCGGGTCCTGGTCCCCTGGAGCGGGGCTGCGCTGTGAGACGACTTCGCGGCTTAGCGCGCCCAGCGGCCAAGTGGGATCGAACGTTGCGCTCCGGCGTTTGAGCAGGGGTGGAAATGAGAACTCTGGCGGGCCGGTCTTCGTTTGCCATGCACATCCTGACGACGGCGAGACCTTACGTATTCGAGGTAAGATCGGGCGTCCGGGAGCCCGCGAACCGGGAACGAGCCGCAGAAGGCCATCAACATTTCAAATCCTCACCGGATATCATTGACAGGTTGATGCGTTTATGAGACGCAGATACCCATGAAACTAGCTCGCCGCACGCTCGCCCTCAGCACGCTCGGAATTATTTTAATCATCCTTTTGATCCTCGTGCTCGCCGGCGGCGGATTCGCGGGGGGCGGTTATTACTACGGCCCGGGTGGATTGATTTTGCTTATTTTGATCATTCTGCTCGTGATGGGCAAGCTGTAGGCTTTGCCATCCGGGCGAGGCAGCCGGAGTTGCCTCTGCCGTGCCCGAGCCGCTATTTGGCGGGCGAAATCAGATAGATCACGTGGACTGACTGGCGGATCGTGACGGGCGGGAGTCGATACTGGCTCGCGCCCGCATCGATCGTTCGCTCAGCTGGAGCTGCACCGAAGGCCTGGTATGTCTGATTGGAACCGAAGATATGCTGGCTGATCTCCGGAAAGCTCACCGGCGAGACGGCGAAGACCGAATCGATTTTCATGCTGAGCGGTTTAAGCGTCTTCTCGGCCCTGGTGCGGGCGTCGTCCAAGGCTTTGCTCCAGATGTCGTCCTGTAACTCTTTCTCTTTAGCCAGCCCAGCCTCGATCCCGGAGAACTCGACTCCGCCGAGCGCCATCAACTCGTCGACCAGCTTCGGGAAAGCGGTCACGTCGCGCACCTTGATCGCAAACGTCCGAGTGACGACGTAGCCGACCAATTTGCCTTCATTTGGCGGGCGACCGGGTTCCTGTTGAAACTGAGGCTCCGAACGGAGATCGCCCGCGATAACGTCGTTCTTCCCAATCTTGCGATCGTCCAGCATGGCGAAGATCTTCAAAGCCTTGGTTTGCACTTCCTGGTTGGCCTTGGTCTGGTCAGCGTCTCTTGTCACGAGGTTGAAACGCAAAGTGACGAGGTCGGGTGATTTCTCGAGCTCGGCTTTACCCTCGACATAGACGTACGACTGGGTGGGCAAGCCGCTTTGGGCGAGCAACGCCGGAGGCAGGAAGAGGAGAGCGAAGAGCAGGGCTTTCATGAAAAGGGATACTGCCCCGATCGCCGCCAGGGAGCAACGCGATTTCACCGCCCACGGCGACCCATGAATTCTTTGCTGGGGGGGAAGAAAGAATGCATCCCAGGCACGCCGGGGAAAGGTTGTCTGCGAGGCGAAAGCTCTCTTTTAACTACCCTGACTTCCACCTTACAAAAACGGTCACGATCCCATCCACCGCGGCAGGGACGTTGAACTTCTGGTTCAACTGCAGTTCGAGTGAGGGCAGCACGCCGGCCTACGACTATATGTATGTCGAAGTCCGGAGCACTACCGGCACGTTGCTCTCCACGGTGGCGACTTACAGCAATAAGAACAAAACCACCGCGGGCGTCTACTCGTTGAAGTCGTTCAGTCTGGCGGCTTACAATGGGCAGACAGTTCGGCTGCAATTCCGGACCACGACGGACAGCCGGCGGGTTTCAGGCCGATTTGAAGATGAGGGCTTTAAGTTTGTTCAACTTTGGCGAGACGACCGGCACGCTGAGCATGGTGCTGGCGATAGCCATCAGGAGAGTCGCCGTGAAGGTCGCGCTCGTGACGATATGCTTATCGAGCATGATGTTGACGAAGATGATCATGATGAGTGCCTTCGTCTGTAAGAGCCAGCCGATGATCGAGGCCTCGCCTTTCTCCCAGTGGAGGATCTTGCCCGCGAGGTGAACGCCGGCCAGTTTGCCGGAGACGGAGGCAACGAGAAGGAGTGCCGCCGCTCCGAAGACGACCGCGCCACCCACCTCCCACGTGGTTCGCAGGCCAGTGGAGAGGAAGAAGACCGGCATGATCGCGAGCAGCACGTGGCCGCGGAATTGGTCCATCTGTTCCTGGTCGAACATATCGGAATCGAGCACCGCGCCGGAAAGGAAAGCCCCGACCATAAAGTGCATCCCCGCCCAATCGGCCGCGAAGCCGGCGGCAGCCAGCCAGATGAGCCCGACGTACCAGCGGTCGCGCTCAGGAATCCGCCGCATCAGTTTGCGCACGAGGTAGGCGGCGAGCGCAAAAACGACCAGGAAACCGAGCTGGCGGCCGACCCGATTCCAATCCAGCAGGATGATCGCGAGCACACCCCAGATCGCGATGTCGTCGAGGCTGGCGTAACGCAGAATGCGCTGGCCGATCGGCTGGCGCAGAATGTCGAGCTTCTCCATGAACAAGACGAGGATCGGCAACGCCGTCACGGCGCAGGCCATGCCGATACCGAGAATCAGTTGCCAGGTATGCCCCTTGGGACCGATCCAGCCATCGCTCACGGACAACATGACTGCCGCCGCGGCACAACCGAAGAGCAGCGGGACGCCGAGCGCGAGTCCGCTGGTGATGCTCGTCTCGCGGCGATTCTCCCACGCTTTCTGAATGTCGAGCTCGATCCCGGCGACCCAGACAAAAATCATCACCGCCCACTGCGCGATGCCATTGAGGTGCCCGATGACCTGCGGATTGAAAACGAAGTGGTAATAATCGGGAAAGAGTGCTCCGAGTACGCCGGGACCGAGCAGGATGCCGCCAATGATCTGCACCACCACGAGTGGCGCGTAATACTCGGTCCGGCAGAGGCGCCAAACCAGATACGGAATGGTGTAGATGATCACCATCGCGATCAGGAAAATTTCAGATGTGCTCATGGTGTTAAACCGGGTCATTCCCCGAGCCGCAGTTTGGCGCGGTCCGGGCTCCGAATCGGCGAGATTTCGTCGAGTTTTGGCCCCGCGTCAAATAGAGCGGTGCCGTCGGCTGGCATTCCGGCCCGTACGCTCGGAGAATAGCAGTTGGCATGCCGATCGGTCCGAAGCTAGTGCAGGCTGTCCTCTGTCAGTGAAAACAGCTTCCCGAATCCCGTCCTCCTGCCATGGTGAGGTGTGAGCCGTGACTTTGAAG
>JALYOR010000084.1 GCA_030856765.1 Verrucomicrobiota bacterium
GTTCCAGATTGGCTTGCGATAACGTAGCCGCGGCGGGTGATATCGGTCGGCCACGGCAGAGGCGAGGGAGCCGGCGAAGGGGAGAAATTGGCCTGACTTACGGGCAAAAGCACGCGCGTCGTTTTCCTCTCCGCTATTGCGATTAATCGCGCGTTCTCAAGGTCTGCCGTGAACTGGTGAGTGGCGCCATCGAGCGCGCGCCCCGAACTCGGACCGAGTGCAGGCACCAATAACGCGAGAAGGATGCCGATGATCACGATCACCACCAGCATTTCGACCAACGTAAAGGCGGAGCGCCCACGTAGCCCCGGCAGCGTGAAGGCGCGGGGCGGGTTGGTGGGCGTTGCTGGCAGTGTCGGATTCAGGCTCGGGGTATAGCAGAAGAAAGTAGAAAGTATAAAGGCTAAAGTAGAAAGAAAAGGCGGCGGATTGCGCAGCAGTTGACCGCCGGTGGCAGAAGCCGTAACGCAGTCCTGCGTCGCGGGCGAGGCCGGGCTGTCAAACGCTGAATGGAGCGACTGGGGGAGCGACATAGCCGGGGAGCCGCGAGGGTAGCGGAAGCGAGCGGGTGCGAGCGCATCAAAGATAGGGCGGCGGATTGCGCAGCAGTTGACTGGTTGAAAGGCTGAGACGCTGAAATACTGAAACGCTGAAAGTAGAACGGAGCCGTGGGGACGGAGCGACGTAGACGGGGAGCCGCGAGGTAGCGGAAGCGAGCGGGTGCGAGCGCATCAAAGCTGAAATGGGTGTCCCAGGGCGGAAGGCGGAGGGGATCGAAAAGCTGACCTCTGCCTTCCGACCTCCGCCGAACCTCTTCCCTCCCTTGCGGTTCTCTCAGTTTCAGCTTTTGAAAGCCCGGCCGTTGCTGCGCAGCCGTTACGGCAGCTTTTCAGTTTTTCAGCTTTTCCGGCCCACCAAGCCGCACGGGCATGGTTCTAGCTTTTTACGCCTTCGTGCTGGAACACACATTATCCGACGAGGAGCGAAGCCAGATCCTTCAGACGATTGAGATGTTTGAGGTCATTACTCAAACACAGCAGGACGATTATCAATCGCTCGAGATCCTGAAGGTGGCTTATCGCAAACTCGGCCAAACCGACGAGGCGCTGCGCGTGGCTCGTCGTCTCTCGGAGGCTTATTTCAATGTCGGCTCCTACGCTCTCGCGATGCAGGAATGCGAGGCGATCCTGGCCGTGGAACCGGGCGCGCCGGAGATCCTCGCCATGCTGGGCGAGATCGAATCCAAGCTCCAGCAAGCCGGCCAGACCAAGGCGGAGGCCGGCGCTCACAACGCTCTCACGATCCCGGCCGACTACGATGGCGCCGGCACTTCGTTGAACAGCGGGCTGCTCGAAATCGGCGGCCGCAACACGGGCCAGGTGCGGAAACGCGAGGCTTTGAAAGATGCCGAGCAGGGCAACGATCAGCTGGCCAAATTTCTCGTGCTCCAGCAGATGTTTCCGGAGGATGAGGTGAACACCGCGCTCGAGGCGGTGAAGGAGGCGAACAAGGCGATGGTCGGCCAGGTGCTTGGGACTTCGCTGCTCGAACGGCTCTGTCGCCAGGATGTGGAAAAGATGGAGACCATTCTCTCCGCTCTGATCGACCGGACGAAGTTCGCTTATGTGCCGCTGGAATATTACGACATCGATCGCCAGGTGGTGCGGATGTTGCCCGATGACCTGACGTTGAACCGGCTCTTTGTCCCTTTCGATCTGATCAGCCGCACCATCATGGTGGCGGTCTGCAATCCTTTTGACGCCGAAGCTCGCGAGGCGGTGCAGCAGTCGCTCGATTACAGCGTGACCTGGTATCTGGCCAAGCCGGCGGTGATCATCAAGACGCTGCAGGATATCTACAAACTGGAGCCCCGCGTTTAACCGATGAGAAGCAAATCATTCGGAGAACGGATCGCGGATGTCCTGATCGAGGACGGCCTGCTCCTGCCCAATCAGCTCGAGGAGGCGATCAATATCCAGAAGCAGCAGGGCGGCCGGCTGCTCAAGATTTTAACCGACAAGCAATTCGTCAGCGATCAGGACATGACCTTCAGCATGGGTCGTTGCCTGAATACGCCGCCGATTAATTTGGCGAAAGTGCGGGTGCCGGAGGAGATCCTGAATCTCGTCCCGCGCGACATGGCCAAGACGCACAAGCTGGTGCCGATCGCGCGCCTGGAGAACAAGCTTTTCGTGGCGATGGCCGACCCGACCAACGTGCTCGCGGTCGACGACCTGAAGCGCCGGGTGCAGCTCGAGATCGTGCCGATGATCGCGACCGAGAAAGCGGTCGGCGACGCGCTCAGCGGGGTGCACAACACCGGCGCGCAGATGAGCGAAGTGCTCAAGCAGGTCGCGAAGGAAGCGGCCGGCGAGGTCGAGGTGCAGTCGAGCAAGCGCGAAGATATCGATCTCGATCGGCTCGCGACCGACAGCGAAGACGCGCCGGTGATCAAGATCGTGAATCTGATCCTGGCCCAGGCGATCAAGGAAAAGGCCTCGGACATTCATATCGAGCCGTTCCAGCGCACGCTGAAGCTGCGTTACCGGATCGACGGCGAATTGATCGCGGCGGAGTCGCCGCCCAAGGCGCTGCAGCTCGCGATCACTTCGCGTATCAAGATTCTCGCCGGCCTCAACATCGCCGAGCGGCGCGTGCCGCAGGACGGCCGTTTCCGCATCAAGGTGATGGGGAAAGAGGTCGATCTCCGTATTTCCATCCTGCCCACCTCGCACGGCGAGAAGGTCGTGATCCGTATCCTCGATAAGTCGGCCCTGGCCGGCAGCATCGACACCATGGGAATGGACGAGGAAACGATCGCCAAATTCCGCAAGGCGATCGATGCGCCCCACGGCATGATCCTCGTGACCGGCCCGACCGGTTCCGGTAAGACGACGACGCTTTACTCCGTCCTGCAGGAACTCAACAGCCCGCAATACAACATCGTGACGGTGGAAGACCCGATCGAATACGAGTTGATGGGCGTGAACCAGGTCGCGGCGCGGCCCGATATCGGACTCGATTTCGCCTCCGCCCTTCGTTCCATTCTGCGACAGGATCCGGATATCGTGATGGTGGGTGAAATTCGTGACAACGAAACCGCCGATATCGCGGTGAAAGCGGCCCTGACCGGTCACCAGGTCTTGAGCACGCTGCACACCAACGACGCCGCCGGCGCGATCGCGCGTCTCGACGACATGGGCATCGAGCCGTTCCTGATTTCGAGCTCGGTCATCATGTGCTGCGCGCAACGTCTGGTGCGGCGGGTCTGCGTGAATTGCCGCGAAGAATTTTTGCCGGAACCCGAAATGTTTGAGCGCCTGAACATGGAACCGGCGGAAGGCGCCACCTTTTATCAAGGCGTCGGCTGCGATCGCTGCAAGAACCGCGGGTACTCTGGCCGAGCCGCGATCATCGAAGCACTTCCGGTGACCGAATCGATCCGGCGTTTAATCATCAAGCGGGCGTCCGCCACGGTGATCAAGAATCAGGCGATCACCGAAGGCATGAAAACCCTGCGCATGGTCGGCATCGACAAAGCGATGGAGGGCATTACCACCCTCGAAGAGGTCTGGCGTGTGACCGCTGAGGATCACTAATGAACCTGAATTTGCCGTTTCTGCGCTATTTCAAGAGGGAGAAGGCCGGCGACAGCAATGTGGCCCTGATCGAGCCGCCACCGCCGCCGCTGGAAAAGCCGGCCTCGGAGCGCTTTGGCAAAACGGTCATGCCCAACAGTTCGCGGGTGGTCGGGGTCGGACCCGCTC
>JALYOR010000112.1 GCA_030856765.1 Verrucomicrobiota bacterium
CTGATCACATTGGCGATCTACTCTACAATTCGGCCTCCCTCGAGGTATTGGCCCGCGGACTTCCGCAATGTGAATGGCATTACCTCGCCAACTCGCCGGGCGCCGACGCTCTGGTGAACAATCCCTCCATCAAGAGCTGCGTTTCATCGCTAGCGGCGCTCGGTCCGGTCGATGTCGCGCTTTGCTATAACAGCGGGGGCTACTGGCGCGATCTCGCCCGCGTCACGCGCGCCGGCACGCCCAATCGCGTCGGCTACACACACAAAGGCTTTTCCGCTCTCGTGACCCACCCGATTCAGATTCGCCATCCCCAGCCGTTCCCTGCTTATTTTCGCGATCTGGTCGCGCAGCTCACGGAGCGCGAACCCGACTGGTCGCTGCGTCCGCAAGTCTTCTCCATGCCCGCAGACGAAGAGAGAGCGGATGAGTTGTGGCAGGAGTTAAAACTCGATAATTCTCAACCGGTGCTGGCGTGCTTCGTGACCAGCCGGCAGTTATCCGGAGTGCTGCCCGTGGACCGCTATGCTGCCGCCATCGCTCACATCGAGAAGCATTCGTCCGCGCAGACAATTCTCCTTGGTGCTCCGTTCGATGGACCGCTTCTCGGAGAAACGAAGAATCGTTTCAATCTCAGAGCGCAGGTGGCCGCCGGGAAACTCGGCCTCCTGCCGCTGGTGAGTTTCCTGCGCCGATGCTCGGCGGTTTTTTGCACCGACTCGGGCCCGCGCCATCTGGCTAACGCCGCCGGTGTCCCGCCGATCTACTATCGCAACATCTCTTTCAGCAAGGTCGAAGCGGGATCCTACTGTGAGGGTGAAGTCGATCTGGCTCCCGATTTGGAATTCGTTAGGGCTGGCGTGCAGAAGAAGATTTTCGACCAAGTCGACACCGCGCAGATGGCGGAGAGAGTCTTGGCCGTCTTGGCGAATCAGCGTACTTAAGTTCCGGTGGCGAGAAACGAGCAAACCTCAGTCGCGACCTGGCGGGCCGAGATCTGGCCTCCGAAATCACAGCAGGCCGTCTTGCCGGACCGGCGGGGGCACGTCTGCGGCTCGAGCACGATCGCCGGTGCGCCCACATTCCCCCAGATCGCAGCGTTGAGCGGGACCGCCGGACAGAATGGCGAAACGGTTCGGGTCGAAACGGCGCTGGCAATGTGCAGAGGGCCGGTGCTGGAGCAGACATACACTTTCATCTCCGCTATCGCGGCGGCCAGTTGCCGAAGGTCGAGTTTTCCCATTGTTTGCCAGACGCGCTCGGATTCAAGAACGGGAATTGGCCAACTCGAAAGAAGATTTGTTTCGTTAGGCGTCCCGGTCACGAGCAAGCCGCAATCGGTCTCCCGCAGAAGCTGCTCCGCGACCTGTCCGTAAATCGCGCTCGGCAAGTTACAGGCGTTGCCGGCCGAGCCGGGGTGGATTCCAATCAGGGGACGTCCCTGTAGCCCTGCAGGCAGCAAGGCTCGCCAGGAGCTGACCTCTTCTTCTCCCAGGAAAAAGTCAGGCTTGATTCCTTGATCGCTGGCTCCGAGCGCGCGCGAGCAGGAGAGGAGGATTTCGGAGACGGGCCGGGGGTTATCGAGCATGTGGGAAGGAAGGCATTCATGTCCGGTCAGTCTCCCCCAGGCTCCGGCCCACATGGCAATGCGGCGCGGCGAGCCGGAGAAGGCTGAAGCAAGGCAGAGCCGCGACTCTCTGGCATAGGCAAGAATGACGGCGTCGTGTCGCGTCGAGCGCAGCCACCGGCTCAGTTGCCACCATTTCCCGGGAAAACTGGGGGCCACTTGTTCGACCGCGTAGCACTCCTCGACATAGGGCGACCGATCGAACACCGGCTGGAGTGACTCGCGGACCAGCACATCCACCGCATGACCCGCGATGGACAGGGCGCGGACCAGTGGGGTGGTAAGGAGCAAATCTCCCAGATGATCAAGCCGAACGACAAGAATTTTCACGCTTTAGCATCACTAGAGAGGTTCCTTCGATCCGGCTCAATCCATGGCAGGCCGGATCGAGCTGTTTCGCTTCATTGAGCGCCTGGATCACTCCCGGCCAATCTTGTTGGTAGTCGTGCCAGAGGATTATCGCACCTTCGGCCGCGAGACGGAGCGCGGTCGCAGTGTCCTTTCGGACGTAGTCGTAGGAGTGGGAGCCATCCACAAAGATGAAGCCCATCTGTCCTTCGAAAGGTGAAAAGTCAAAGCTAGCCGAGTCGCCGTAAAGCTGGGTGATCCGCGCCTCGTGCTGCGTGCCGCGATACTTTGCTCCGGAAACCGGCTTATCGATAAAAGCTGCCTCCCCGGGTGCCAGTTCAAATTTCGTCTCACTCAAGTCGGCCCGCGGTAAGTCGAGAGTAAAAATCTTTCCGTTTCCCTGCAGGTTGGCGGCGATGTTCAAAGTGGTGCGACCATCAAAAGTGCCGATCTCAAAAGCCGTGGGCGGGTCCGCTCGACGGGCCAGACTCGCGATGACGATCAGTTCCAAGGTGCTGACGTTTCCGCCACTCCCGACCGGCTCCAGGAAAGAAATGTCCAGTCGCCCTTCGAGCAGCTCGGCGACGGAAGTGACCGGGAGACTCTCCTCAGCTCTCGGCAACTCCAGCCCGAAGTCTTTCGCAATTTGGAAAATCAAAAAGCGACGCCGGGGCGAGAGCAGGCCGAAAGTAAAGAGCCAGGGAATCGACGCCAGGGCGTAGATGTACTTCGGGAAGAACCTGGACACTGCGCCTTTGTAATTTCGTGATGTCATTGATCTTGTGGCGCTTGAGGCAGAAAGACGATCTAGCGCGCGCAGAGGAGGCCCGAATCTTTGACCGCTTCACCGACCGTATAGTTAAACCCCTTCAGGATGTCCGCGCACCGCTCGAAAGTTCGAACGCCGTCGCGGATATGGTACGCCTGAATCAACAAGCGGGGATGGTCACGTTGCAGAAGCTCTCTCGCGCCTTCCAGAATCTCCAGCTCTGCGCCCTCCGCATCCATCTTAATCAGATCGACGCGCGAGATGTTCCTGTCGTAAGACCATTGATCGAGTGGTAGAACTTCTACCCTTTCTAAGAAAGGTAGCTTTCCTCGAAAGCGGCTTACCGATTCGAAGGAACTCTCCGCACCGTTTGTACGAAACGCCAGCTGGCCTGGACGATTCCAAAGCCCCTGCGGTTGTATCTCAATGTTTTCGAGCTGGTTCAGCTTAGCGTTTCTCTCCAATAGGATGCGCTGCCTCTCGGAAGGCTCAAAGGCATAGACGGTTGAGTCAGAGAATATTTTAGCTGCCAAAACGGCAAAGTGCCCAGTAGCGGCTCCGACATCGATAATGACCGACGGGTTGGCGGCGTCCCCAAGGGCGGAGAAATAGGGAGTAATCTCGGTCTCGAGCAGCGACTGAGACACGTCGGACCACCAGAAAGGCGTGTAGAAACGAAAGGAATGTCCATCAAACGAGACATCTCGCGTCTTAGATGCCAAACGACTGTCCCAAACGCGAAGGCGCCGTTTGATTTCGTAGAAGAGCGAACTCATTGTTTCAATCTAGGATGCTTGGGCAATGCGGGGGTTTCGTCCGAAAAGTCCCCGTAAATAATCATTGGTAGAGCTTCCCATCGATTCCAAACCCACCTTTACCGTCCACCAGTTATTAAAGCTCAGTTGAACAATACCGGGTACAAGAATCAACGCCCAAACTCCAATCTTGGGGACAAAGAGGACGTTCAGAAGAACGATCAAGCCCCCAGAGACAACGACCGGGGCAGCGAACGGGTTGCGGTGAGCGGTGACGGCGAGCTCGCGGAAGACGCCGTGATGTCCCTCCAGACCGGTGACGATGAAAAGGGCAATCAGAATCGGTGATGCTAAGAGCGGCGTCTGCGAATGGAACCATCCGTGAATCACCCGGTCGCCGGCGACAGTTGTCACAATCGCGAGGGTAATGTAGGCGGCCCAGAACCAGCGCATTCGAGGGAAGATGAGATTCCCGATCTGTCCTATTTTGCCAAGAGCATGCATCTGCGCGATGAGCGGCAGTTTGACCGCCACAAATGAGGAAGCGATTGCGACTGCAGCCAGAACAAGCTGCATACTTAATCCATAGGAAGCCGCGGCTTCGAGACCGAGAAAAATAGAGCAGATTAGCGTGCCCAGGTTGAGCGTCGCATAAATCCCCAGCGTGACCACGCCGGTGCGCCACGCGGTCGGCCAAAGTCCGCGAAATAGCTGCGATGACCAACGCGAAGCCTGCGAGTATTCTTTCGCTCTAGTAAAGTGATTAAATTGCCACCGGGCTCCACTGCGCGAGACGGCACCCATGAGGAAGAAGCCGGCCACCGGTGCGAACAGGCCGGCCCCGAGCAGAAGGCCGAGGATTACGGTGAGGTAATTTACAATCAGTCCGCAAACGTAGATTTGCTGATTCAGGCGAACCTCATTGATACCAGAGAGGAGGGGGTGCCACATACCGCTGGTAGTATTGATAAATATGCCGGCCAGAAAGAGGAGCCAGGCCCATAAGATAGCGTGAGCGTCAGGCAGGTGTTGCGCCTTCTGCATGATCCAAATGGTTCCGAAGACTCCCATCAATACCGTCACCAGAATTCCGATTCCGCGATAGTAGATTTGCATTGTCTTTACCAAGTCAGCGAGGAGCCGGTAGTTCGGGCCGGACGACGTTTCACGCGCAGCGTGCACTGGTTTCACGCCAGCTTCGAGGATTTCATCGGCGCCCGCCCAAAGATAGGCAGTGACGCGCGACATGGTTGGATAAAACCCGAAGTCGATCAGGCTCGCTAATCCTCCCAGTGAAAGGAAGACATACCAAAGCCCGAGTTCCTGCGGGCTGAGCCTGTGTAGCAGCAAAGGCAGCACGAGAAGATTACCGCCGGCACGGATCGCTGTGAAAACGAAAGACCAAGCAACCGCCGAGGAATAGAGGCGGCTACCGCTTTTCCTGAGAAGGGCTTTCATGCGGATCGCCGGCAAATCGCATACATGGCCACCGCGAAATGCCATAGGAAAATCCCCGCTAAGGCCTGCTGCACGGGCATTTTCAAATGCATCTTCCAATCCCGGACGTGATAGGCGTCGTCGACGCCGAAATGCAAAACTTCAGCTCGGCCGCGCGCAAGGTGGAGAGAAGCGTCGCTGGTCGAAAGTATGTCAGGTGAATCTCTCCGCCAAAGATGAGCGGATCGAACGGACTTCCCTTGGCCAGCCCGAAGCGTCTTCGGAGAAAGAAGTTTTCTTCGTTAGGTACGGCAACCACCAAAGTTCCTCTCGGTCGAAGACACGAACGCACCCGACGCAGAAGCGCGCCAGGGTCGGGAACGTGCTCGAGGACATGCCAGAGGGTGACGACATCGAAGCTCTGGTCAGGCAGCGCGACGTCGGTGATCTGCCCCATATAAACTTCTAATCCACGGTCGCGCGCGAAGCGCGCACCCGACTCGGAGACTTCGGTCCCGGCGACGATGTAACCAGCATCCCTCGCCGCGGCCAAGAATCGCCCGTCGCCTGTGCCGACATCGAGGAGCTTTCCACCAGGACAATAACGCCGCACGACTTCCAGCCTCCTCTGCCACATGGCGGCGCGTGAAACTTCCTGCTCCTGCCATGCCTCGAAGGTGTCTCCCGTGTCGTAGGAGCGAGCGATCTCGGCCTGCGTGGGGCGCGGGTTACGGAAATGCAGGGCGCAACCCGCGCATTGCCCGATGTCTGGTTCGACCACGGTTCGAATCCGATCGCTCCCGCAACCCGGGCAGTTAGTGATCGTTTCGAACTCGAGAAATTGCGATGGGCTATGGACTCCCATTGGGCGTTTCGAAAATAAGGATGTTTTCCGCGAAATGATCGGGCAAATAACGATAGCGCGCCGTGCTTTCGTCCAAAGCGAAACCGCGCTGATGCATGAGATCGATCCAATACTCTGGAGGTTGCTCGTTCAAATGCCCGAGACCTCCCTGGCCGGGACGCGCGGCGGAGAGGAGAATGCGGTTGCCGTGGTTGGTCAGGGTTTCGAGCAAGGCGGAGACATAACGCGGATGAATGTGCTCCGCGACTTCGAAGCACCAGACGAGATCGAAGGTTTGTCCGAGGTCGATCGGCTGATTGAGGTCGTGCTTCATCATAAGCCCGGGGTGACGGGCCTTGCTGATGGCCAGCTCCGAGCCCTCCAGCCCGCGGACGGAAACGCCTTTGCTTTTGAAATAGTCGAGGCTGATGCCGGTGCCGCAGCCCACGTCGAGGATGGAGCGAGGGTGGAATAGTTCGATCGTGAGGTCGAGAATTTCCTTGGGAAAAATTGAGCACATCGACATCTCTTCTTCCTGGGTAAAAATCGAATTCTCCGTGATTTCGCGCGGTGGAGATTTTTTCCTTAGCCGATCCTGCATTCTGACCAGGAATTGGTAGGAGTGATGGCCCCAACGGTAGAGAATCGAGTCGCGCGCGAGTCG
The DNA here is from genome assembly GCA_030856765.1 of Verrucomicrobiota bacterium. GTDB lineage: Bacteria > Verrucomicrobiota > Verrucomicrobiia > Chthoniobacterales > UBA10450 > Palsa-1392. The sequence goes on from JALYOR010000112.1 coordinate 6,442, forward strand.
GCTTTTCAATTGCACCCGCAGCCGGGTCAGCCACATCGCACTCATCGGAAAGTCCCTTCCCCCAGGAAGAGCGAAGATTTGCTCCCCGCCACGTGGAGGAAGTCGGAGTCGGCGAGTCCTCGGGCGAAAGTCGCGCGTTCACGGCGGAAGAGGGCGCCCCAGATTGCTCGCGGGCACCGATCGATCGTGAGGGCGGCGGCTTTGGAGCGAAGCAGGAAAGGCATTTGGCGCCGGCTGACGTGGCGGCGGTACCAATGCCACCAAAGTGTGTTGTATCGCGCACCAAAATCTTGGTAGCGATTCGCAGCCTGAAGCGCGTAGGAGACGTGCGGCTGATCGGCCGCGGCGGCCAACGGATCCTTGGTCTTCGCGACCGGCAGGGGCGCAGCATCCTTGCGCGCCTGCCAACGTACATAAACGCCTTCGAGAAACTCCGCCTGTTCTCGCGGAATCACGAGCACTCCGGTATTGATGATCTCTGGCCTGGCGACAGGCGTTGACTGGTCGACGCCATACTCCCGGTAGTAACGAGCGATGAAATCGGGAGTCCATTCCGCCTGAGTACTTTCCGGTGTCGCGCCAACTAACGGCGAATTCCAATCCTTGAGCAAAGGGCCCGCCTTTGAGTTGACCAAGACATCGTTGTCGAGAAAGAGCAGTCGTTGAGCGTTCTTCAGCTCCGGCACGCGAAAAAGTAGGTGCTTGTTCCAATAGAAATCCTCTCCCGCGTGCGATCTCTCGAGGATGATGACGGGTAAACCATGCCGTTTTCCGTAGGCGCTCCACGAGGGATAAGTGACATCGAGGATTCTCCGCTGCCGCGGATCACAACAAACGCCAACGATTGCCTGTTCCACCGCTCAGGGGCGCCCTCGTTGATACCAACCGCGCAATCTCAGCATGAGCGACCTTGGCATGATGAGAACGGGGAAAGTGTGCAGCCAGAAGCTCGCGTAGCGGCCGTAGTGTCGGACGCAGAGCGTGAGCGCTTCCCGAAAGAATGACGCCGGCGCGCCGAGACGCTTGGCGGTGACGATGTGATGCCGCGCGTGGGTGCGGGCGACTTCGGCCATCGCTTCGTGATAGAGGCGCGAGTCGCGCCCGAAGACGTCGCCGGTGATCGTTTCGTAGCCGCAGACGTCCATTTCGAGGCGGCCGAATTGGCCGAGAGCGCGAAAGGAATCGTTGTCGGCGCGGAAAGCGACGCACTCAGTGGCGAGAAATTTCCAGCGTGGCGCGCGCGCGATCATGCGGGCGATGATATAGAGTTGGACGTAGCCGGTGAAATACGGTTCGAGGTTACCTTGCCTAACGACATCGTTCCAATGTGCTCGATTGACTATCTGGCAGGAGAGGAATCCGAGCCGGTCAAGCAACTTCAGAAAGGCTTCGTCGGGCTCGGTGAAAAGGGCGCTCGTGGACTGTTTGAGGGCGCGGACGGGGAGCTGGTTTCGCAACTCGCTGTCGTAAGAAATTCGACCGGTCGTTAGGCCGGTGAGATCGGATTGGCTGCGCAACGTGTCCAAAACGGCCGCTAGCCCGCCGGGCTCGAGCCGGTCGTCGTCGCCAAAGAGCCAGCAATATTTCCCGCGCGCTTCCGCGACGGCGTGGAGCACATTGCGGTCGTAGCGCAGCGGCGGATCGGCCCGCAGGACGGTGAGCTGCGGCAGGCGGGAACTGAAACTCTCGATTACCGCTGGCGTCTCGTCGGTCGACCCGTCGTCGGAGACTACCACCTCCACTTCCGGCGTGATCTGGTCCGCTATACTGGCAAGCGATTCGCGCAAGAAGCCGGCGCGATTGCGGGTCGGCAAACAGATGGAAATGAGCGGGGTCAAAGTATCCACGTGCGCGAGCCTCCGAGCGGTGATGCTGCCAAGATTAGGTTACGCCCGGAAATCTTCGCTGCATTTGGCGATCATATCAGGAGTCGGGGGCGAGGAAAACCGCAATGCTTGAAGCAAAGGCAGCGGGTTTTTGGTGGGGCGGCCTGCTGTCGAGGTCGTAGCAAGAGCAATTTCTTTGAAGATCGCGCTCCGGCCCCTCAGTCAGATGCGGCAGGAGGCTCCCACAATTCGCAACCCGCTAGAGCATCGGCGCAGGTCTTGCTAGTAATTATGGAGATTACAATCCCTGACAGACTCCCACATGAATTTTAAACTCTCTCCGATGATCGCTGCCCTCCTGTTTCTCAGCGTTTCTGTTGCGCGGGCCGATTCTTTCTTTGTCACCAACCCCGGCATCAATGCGATCACGAAATACGACGACAATGGGACGGGAACGCTGTTTACAAACTCGTATCTAAATGGACCGACTGGCATCGCTCTGGATGCGAGCGGCAACGTTTACGTCTCCACCAAGAGCAACACGATCGAGAAGTTTGCGCCGGACGGTAGCTCTCTGGGTGTTTTCGCCTCTTCAGGGTTGAACAATCCAAACGGTCTGGTCTTCGATCGCGGCGGCAATCTCTACGTTGCAAATTTTGATGGCAACACGGTGGAAG
>JALYOR010000133.1 GCA_030856765.1 Verrucomicrobiota bacterium
GAAAAGAAGCCCTCCTCCCCAAGGTCGTGGCCCGACCCTCGGCTGCCCCGGCTGGGTCCAGCAAATTGTCGGCTGCGGCCTCTTCGCCGGACGCGATCATCGCCGCGCTTCGCAACGCGATGGCCCGCCCTAACGATCGACGCGGCTACCGCGAGGCCGGCAAGTTGATCGACGAGATGGATCCGAAGAACGCGCGTGCGGCGATCAAGGCCCTCCAGGGGTTGCCGGAGCGTCGTGAAAAATCCGTTTATCTCGCCATGCTCATCGGCCGCTGGGCGGAAGGCGACCCGCAGGCCGCGATCGCCTATGCGCAGACCAACGGAACGCCCTCCGATCGCCGCCTCACGGTCTCGGCCGCCATTCGTTCCTGGGCGGAGAAAGATGCGACCGCCGCCGGGGCCTTCGTCCTGCAAATGCCCGACGGTCAGGAACGCGATCGCGCCATGCAATCGGTCATCTCATCGCTGGCCGAATCGGACCCGCCGGCCGCGCTCAACATGCTGCAGTCCTTTCCCGCGGCCTTGAACGGGCAGCAGAACTATTACTGGCCGATTTTTTCCCAGTGGGCAAACAACGATCCGATCGCGGCGGCGGCGCGAGCCACGCTCCTTCCGCCCGGGCAGGGTCACGACAACGCCCTTCAGGTTGTCGCTTCCACCTGGGCCAACCAGAATCCGGATGCGGCGTTTGCCTGGGCCAACACCCTGCCCGCCGGCCAGGGGCGGAACAATGCGCTCCAGGGAATTCTCTCCGCCTGGGCCAACAAGGATCCACAAGGCGCCGCCGCCTCCCTCGAAGGGCTCGGCCCCGGCTCGATCCGCGATCAGGCCACCGGCAATATCGCCCGGCAATGGGCCCAAAACGACCCGACCGCGGCGCTCGCCTGGACTCAGCAACTGCCAACTGGCGAAGCCCAACGCCGCGCCTTGCAGGGTGTGCTTTCCAGTTGGGCCCGTAACCAGCCTAACGACGCAGCAGACTACGTCGCGACCATGCCGCCAGGTAAAGCGCAGGACGACGCGGTCCGATCGATCGCGCGCCAACTGGCCAACACCGACGTGCAAAATGCGCTGGCCTGGGCGCAACAACTCCCCGACGGCGCGACCCGGCAAAGCGCCCTCAGCCCGATCGTTGCGCAATGGAGTGAATCCGACCCGGCCGCCGCGGCGGAGTTCGCTCTCGGCCACAGCAGCGGCGACGCCCGCCGCGATTTGCTTGGAAATATTTCCCGCCAATGGGCTCAGAACGACCCCCAAGCCGCCCTCAGTTGGGCGCAAGACTTGACCGATCCCGCTACCCGCGCCGCGGTTTTGCCGAACGTCATTTCGGTCGTGGCCGAGAATGATCCAGCGGCCGCGGCTCAGATGACGACGCGCCTTTCCGGTGAAGCCCAGACGAGCGCCGCCAACGCGGTGGTGGCACAATGGGCCGCGAGCGATCCGCAGGCGGCCGGGCACTGGGCGGCTTCGTTTCCCGAGGGCAAAACGCGCGAGCAAGTATTGGAAAATTTGGTCAATTCCTGGGCCAAGAATGATCCGGCCGCCGCGGCCGGCTGGCTTGGGAATCTGGCCGGCGGACCGTCCCGCGACCAAGCGGTGAGCGCGTTTAGCAACCGGATTAGCTCCTCCGATCCCCAAGCCGCCGCGCAGTGGGCGGCCACCATCGGGGACGATAACTTGCGCAACAATCAGATGGAATCGACCGCGCGCGCCTGGCTCAAGACCGATCCGCGCAACGCGTCGCGCTGGATTGGCAATTCGGCCTTGCCCGAGGAGAGCAAGGCGCGGTTGCTGACGCCGAACGGTTAAGTTCCTCGGTGGGGCGAGACTCCGTCGAGCCAGGGCACGAGAGTTGTTTAGCGTCATTTGCTCGCAGTGCGGCCAATTGTAGCCGGGGACGCTGTCCCCGGCCGAGCGACGACCGGCTCGGCCCGGTTGTGGAAAAAATTTCGGATGGGAGACAAAAGGCTGGGCTCATCTGTTTGGCGGCGCCCCGGGGACAGCGTCCCCGGCTGCAACAATCCTGCAAATATATGTTCTATTGAACATGTATGACTCCCGCTCTAGTTTCTCTCGTGCCAAGCCAATCATCATCCCGTCACGCCGCCGACCGCGCGAAGGAACTCTCCCACCTCCTCGCCATCCTTCACAAATGGGGTCTCCATACCCTCGGCGACCTGGCCGCGCTCGAGCCAGATCAACTCGGAGCGCGCCTTGGGCCGCTCACCGTCCGCCTCTGGGAACAAGCCATCGGCCGCGCCACCCGCCTCTTGCGACTCGTTAGGCCAGCGGAAGTTTTCGCCGAGCAATTCGAATTCGACTACGAGGTCGAGACGGCAGAACCGCTCCTTTTCGTCCTGCGGCGTTTTCTCGAGCAACTCACCCTCCGCCTCAATGGCCTCTACCTCCTCGCCCAGGAGATCACTCTCGGGATGACGTTTGCGGATAAGTCGCATTACGAACACTGCTTTCATCTGCCCGATCCGACCAACTCGGTGGAAATTCTGTTTCGACTCCTCCAGACCCATCTCGAAACATTCCGCGCCGAGCATCCTATTGTGGCCGTCTCTCTGACCGCCCTGCCCTCCAAGCCCGCCCGGCAACAGTTTCAACTTTTCGAGACGCCGTTGCGCGATCCGAGCCGGTTGCATGAGACGCTCACCCGATTGACGGGATTGTTTGGCCGGGAGCGGATCGGGACGCCGGTGCGGGAGGATTCGTATCGATCGGATGCGTTTCGGATGGAAACGTTTTACTGGCAATTGCCGGCTGCGCCTGACGAATCGGAACCGATTCCGATCGGCCCGGCCCTGCGGCGGTTGCGGTTACCGCTTGCGCCGGTTGTAGCCCGGGACGCTGTCCCCGGCCGGCGGCACAGGTCGACTGCCGGGGTCACCGCCCCCGGCTACAACTGGCCCGCGACCGGGGACAGCGTCCCCGGCTACAATGCCGCGATTTGCGCCCGTCAGGGTCCTTATCTCGCTTCGGGCGATTGGTGGGATGAAAAGCGCTGGACCCGGGCGGAATGGGATTTGGAGTTGGAAAACGGCGCCGTGTGTCGCTGCCAGGAGAGCGCGGATGGTTTTGTGCTGGAGGGAATTTACGACTGACGTTTTTGTTTCGAGGACGAGACGACGCTCTTTCAAACTCGTGCTCGTCCTCGTCCTCGATCCCACTCGATGAAGACCTACGTCGAACTGCACGCCTGCAGCGCCTTCAGTTTTCTGCGCGGCGCATCTTTTCCCGAGCAAATGGCGAAGCGCGCGGCGGAACTCGGCCTGCCCGCCCTGGCCTTGCTCGATCGCAACGGCGTCTATGGCGCGCAACGTTTTTCCGTCGCCTGCCGCGAACGGGGTGTGCGGCCGATCATTGGCGCCGATCTTACGATGGAGGAAGGCAGCATTGTGCCGCTGCTGGTCGAGAATCGCACTGGCTATAAGAACCTCTGTTCCCTCCTCACCCAGGTGCATCTGCGGAGCGAGAAAGGAACTTGTCTCGTTCGCTGGGATGAGCTGCCGGAATTTTCCGAGGGGCTGATTCCCCTGCTGGGTAGCGCATGCGTCTCGCATGCTGGCGACGGTGTCTCACCGTCGCGAATTTTTCCGAAACCTCGCGGGCGTCCCCAGAATTTTGTGCGCAAAGAAAGTTCGTTGCGGTGGAATACCGCAACCAGTACGCGAGACGCGTGCGCTACCCAGAGTCTCGCGCTCCACGCGCAAAGATTGCTCGACGTCTTTGGCCGGGAGCGCGTTTACGTCGAGTTGCAGCGTCATCTCGTGAGGGGCGAAGAGCGCTTCAATCGCGAACTGATCGATCTCGCGGAACATCATGGCCTGCCTCTCCTCGCCACCAACGGTGTCCGGCACGCCACCCCGCGAGGGCGCGAAGTGCTCGATGTCTTTACCTGCATTCACGAGCACACCCACCTTGATGTTGCCGGCACCCTCCTCTCTCGAAATGCGGAGTGCCATCTCAAGAGCGCGGCGGAAATGACCGCCCTTTTTCGCGATCGGCCGGAGGCGATTGCCAATACCGTGCGCCTCGCGGAGCGCCTCCAGTTTTCGCTCGAAAATATCGGTTACGCTTTCCCCGATTATCCGGTCCCGGACGGGCATTCGATGGATACTTTCCTGCGGACCATCGTGCTCTTCGGCGCCCAGCAACGTTACAGCGCGATCAGCACACGAGTGCAGCAACAGCTCGAAATCGAATTATCGCTCATCACCCGGCTCGGCTTCTCCGGTTACTTCCTGATCGTCTGGGACATCGTCAATTTCTGCCGGGAAAATAACATCATGGTGCAGGGGCGCGGGAGCGCGGCGAACAGCGCGGTCTGCTTTTGTCTCGGGATTACCCCGGTCGATCCGGTCAGCAACAACCTCGTCTTCGAGCGGTTCCTGAGCGAAGGGCGCAAAGGCTGGCCCGATATCGATCTCGATCTCCCGAGCGGCGACCGACGGGAAAGCGTCATCCAGGAAATTTATCGGCGCTACGGCAAACACGGCGCGGCCATGACCGCGAACGTGATCACTTATCGCGGGCGAAGCGCGGCCCGTGAGATCGGGAAGGCGCTCCATTTTGCGCCTAACATTCTCGACCGCTTTTCGCATCTTTTTGCCAATGGCGATTTTCCCCACACCCTCGATCTCGAGGCGCAGATCGAACAATCGGATTTGCCCAAGGCGCATCCCCGCATGCCGGCCTTCGTCAGGCTTTACCAGGCCATCTACGGGTTGCCGCGCCACCTCGGGCAGCACTCGGGCGGGATGATCATCTGCCAGGACAAGCTGAGCTCCTTCGTCCCGCTGGAGAACGCCTCCATGCCGGGCCGGGTGGTCGCGCAATGGGACAAGGAGGATTGCGAAGATCTCGGGATCGTGAAGGTCGACTTGTTAGGCCTGGGGATGATGGCGGTGATGCAGGACACCTTTGAGCTCTGCCGGGAGCGCGGGCGGCCGCTCGATCTGGCCCATCTTCCCAAGGACGACGCGGCCACTTTTGATCTGATGCAAAAAGCCGACACGATCGGCGTCTTTCAAATCGAGAGCCGCGCCCAGATGGCGACGCTGCCGCGGATGAAACCGAAATGTTTCTACGACGTCGTGATCGAGGTCGCGATCATCCGGCCGGGACCGATCCAGGGCGACATGGTCCATCCCTACCTGGCGCGGCGGGCGGGGAAAGAGCCGGTCACGTTCTTCGACGAGCGACTGCGGCCGGTGCTCGAGCGCACCTTAGGCGTGCCGCTTTTCCAGGAACAAATGCTCAAGATCGCGATGATCATGGCGGATTTCTCGGGGGCGGAAGCGGAGGAATTGCGGCGCGCGCTCAGCTTCCATCGCTCCGTCGAGCGAATGGAGAAAGTGAGCGTGAAGTTGCGCGCTGGGATGGAGAAGAACGGGGTCGCGCCGGAAGTGATTCTGAAGATCATTCAAGCGATCAGCTCCTTTGCGCTCTACGGCTTTCCGGAGTCGCACGCGATCAGTTTCGCGATTCTCGCTTACGGGAGCGCCTATCTAAAAGTGCATCGACCAGCGGAGTTTTACGCCTGTCTGCTCAACAATCAGCCGATGGGATTTTATGCCCCGGCCACGCTGGTGAAAGATGCGCGACGGCATGGCGTGAAGATGCGGCCGGTCTGCGTGATGGAGTCGGGCTGGCACTGCACGGTCGAGTCGGACGAAGTCGTGCGGCTCGGGTTTTGTGTCGTGAATGGACTGCGGCGGGAACATGGGGAAGAAATTGTTAGGCAACGGCCTTTTGTCTCCCTCACCGATTTCAAAACACGGGTCAGCCTGACAAAAGAGGAACTGCGCACCCTGGCCGAGCTGGGGGCTTTCAATGGTCTGGCCGCACATCGACGGGAAGCGCTTTGGGAAGTCGAGGAGACGTTGCATGATGACTTGCTGGGGAGCGCACGCGCCTCGCATGCTGGTGATGGC
>JALYOR010000137.1 GCA_030856765.1 Verrucomicrobiota bacterium
AGATGAAGCCGTGCGGACCCGAAGTTGAGCACTGCTCTCTGCTTTGGTATCAAGGATTGTCGCATTCATGGCGATGGTTCAGCAATCGCTAAGACTCGGTTCCGAACGTTTCCCGGATAGAGAATGCCCGCGACTTGTTGGTGCGGCACCTTTTCGGTTAAGAGATCGCGAGGAGCCGGTTCGCAGCAAGTGGAACCCGCTGCGGCTTCGCGCTCGGAGTCGTCAGGCTGTGGCCGCGACGGAGGCGCCCTGGTCCGGAGAATCGTCAGGCCGCGGCCGCCACGGAGGCGCCCCTGGTCAGGACGGCGACGGCGTTCTGGATCTCGGCGAAATCGAACGGCTTTGACATCATCATGTCGACGCCGAGCTCTTCGTATGCCTGGATGTCTTCATCGGCCAAATGGGCCGAGAGGACGAGGATTTTGCCTTCGAAATTTCGGGCGCGCAGCCGTTTGACCAGTTCCAATCCACCCATTCGCGGCATGCGATGATCGGTGATGACCAGATCGAAAGGCCGCAACGAGGCGCCAACTTTGATCATTGCCTCCCAACCGTCCGATGCCCGAGTGACCTTGGACATTGGGCCGCCGAGGATGACGGCGAGAATTTGGGCCACGGCCTTCTCATCTTCGACCGCTAGAATCTTTAGAGCTTCTCTCATTGTAGGTGCGGTTTATGAGAGCAAGTGACGGGCCGCGGCTTTCACGATGCGGGATCAGCGAGCGAAGCGAGGATTGTTCTTCGAAACGCGGATCGTCGCGAGCGCATCCCATTGCGGGTAAAAGCTTCTGTTCGCCGTTACGTCCCGCCGGCTGGCGATGTGGGCGGTGTGATCAGTTCTTTAAGGCGCGACCCTTCTCCCCACCCCAGGGGTATGGACATCGCGAGAGTGATAACGTAATTGGGACCGTCGACGGCATCTTTGGCGATGGGCGTGGTTCGGAGATGCGCCGACTACGCGGATGGGGTCCTCCTTTGGTTCCACGGCCGCATCAATCAAGCCCAGGCGCCTCCATGCAGCGTTGGTTCTACAAATTCGACGGGTTACGCAGCTGATTAATTTCCGGAGCAAACGGGATTATTGGCGCGGGGTCGGCATGGCGCCTGCTATGGTAATTATAGTGAATATATCCTCTGCGCTTTCCTCCCTTCGCTTTTTCACCCGTTCACTGCCTCTTTTCCTTGCCGCTGATGTCCTCGCCGGATCCGTGACGGTTTCGTGGACCGCCAACACCGAAACGAATATTGGGGGGTACCGCCTCCGCTACGGAACCGTCTCAGACCCCTATAGCTCGGTAGTCGATGTGCCTTCCAACTCCGCCACGATCAAGACTCTGAAAAGGGGCGTCACCTACACCTTCGCCGCGACGGCTTACAACACCTCTGGCGTCGAAAGCGAATACTCCATCCCCGTTTCCATTACGATCGGAGCGAAAAAGTACATTCCGCCGGCCGCGCTCATCAATATCTCCAGCCGCACCGTGGTCCACACCGGCGAAAACGTGCTCATCGGGGGCTTTATCGTGGATGGCGTGGTGGCCAAGAAAGTGGCACTCCGCGCGATCGGACCCTCCTTGGCCAACTATGGCGTGGTCGGCGCAATGAGCGATCCGGTGTTGCAAATTATCGATGCGACCGGTGCGGTCGTGGTCACCAATGACAGTTGGAATGTTCCCGGCGAAGAGGTGAGCGCATACGGCCTCGCTCCCTCCGATGCGCGCGAAGCTGCGGTGGTGGCGACCCTCGAGCCAGGATCCTATAGCGCGGTCGTGAGCGGCAAGAGTTCTACCACGGGCGTGGCCTTGTTCGATCTCTACGATCTGGACGCCCAAACCGGCCGGGTAGCCAATATCTCGACTCGGAGCCGGGTAGAATCGGGCGATAACGTGATGATCGGCGGATTTATCCTCGGCGGAACCACCGGCACGCAAGTGATTGTCCGCGCCATTGGTCCATCGCTGGTCCCGAACGGCGTGACTGACGCGCTCCTCGACCCGACGCTGGAACTCTACGACAGCAATGGCTCTCTCCTCGCCTCCAACGACAACTGGCGCACCAGCCAGGAGGGCGCCATTGTCGACTCGACCGTGCCGCCAACCGATAACCGGGAGGCTGCTATTGTCGCGACGCTCGCGCCGGGGGCTTACTCCGGTATCATCCGTGGCGCGAATGGCACAACTGGCGTCGCCCTTTTCGAGGTCTTTGCGCTGAACCAATAGTCTTGGTCCATCGCGCAGTTCGTTAGTCGTTAGGCGAAACGCCTGGTTTGGCCGCCGCGGGTGGCGCGGAATCCATCTCCAGCACCTGGGCGAGGAAGGCCCAGCGATCGCCGATCTCGTCGATGATCTTGGTCGTGGGCTTGCCTGCCCCGTGGCCCGCCTTGGTCTCGATCCGAATCAGGATCGGGGCCGGCCCGGCCTGCGCGGCCTGCAGTGTGGCCGCGAACTTGAAACTGTGCGCCGGCACCACGCGATCGTCGTGATCGGCGGTGGTGATGAGGGTGGCGGGATACTTCACTCCTTTGGCGATGTGATGCAGCGGCGAGTAAGCGTAGAGATAGGGAAAATCCTCCGCCTTGTCGGAACTGCCGTAATCGGAGGCCCACGCCCAGCCGATGGTGAATTTCTGGAAACGCAGCATGTCCATCACGCCGACCGCTGGG
>JALYOR010000155.1 GCA_030856765.1 Verrucomicrobiota bacterium
GGGCTGATGTCCACACCCACGCTCGACGGAGTCTCGCGCCACCGACGGCGGTCATAGACCGCCGCTACGGGGTCGCCCTCCGACGGCAGCTAGCTACGAGGGAAGCGCGTCACCGGTCTCGTCGGCGGCGACTTCATTTTTGCAGGCCCACCAGACGCTGGTGAGGACGGACGAAGAGGCGAAGAGAAAGGCGAGAATAGTCATGACAGGTAAGTTGACCTCCCTCTAGCAACGGGCATGCCGACCGCCGCTTACGAGGGAAGAGCGCGGGGCTCGAGGCTGATTTTGCGTCAGGAATCGACGCAAAGTGTCACTTTTTATGACAGTGGGGATGTTTGGAAGGGACTTGAATGGGTATGCGCGGTCGAGCACGGGCAGGAGCACGATTAGGAGCAGGAGAAGGGTGTGGGGCGGGTTAGGCCAGGCCGGTCGACGCGTAGGCTGGCAGGATCGAGTCCGTCATCCCAATGGCAAAATTCGGGTAGCGTGCGGCCCAGCCAAGACCGCGGAGGCGAGCGCTGCTCACCCGCTTGTTGCTGGCCCCGCGTTTGCGCGGCTCTGGCGCGGTGCCGCTCGGCGGGAGCGGTTGGCCGAGTTTTTGGGCCAGCCATTCGTAGCAGGCTCGCTGTGTGATCGGCTCGTGGTCGGCCACATTGAAAATCTGATCGTTACCTCGCGACTCAGCGGGCAAGGAGAGGAGGTGGAAAAGGGCGGCCGCAATATCGTCCCGATGCGCCTGGTTGAGAAATCGGCTGCCCTCCCCCTCGATCCGCGCCGTGCCGGAAAGGAATTTGCGCAACAAGGCGGAACGACCCGGGCCATAGATACCCGCCAGCCGCACGATCAGGCCGCCGTTTTCGCGCACAAACTCTTCGGTCTGACGCAGGATTTTGCCGGTCTCGTGCGCGGGCTCAGCTGGACTGGTTTCGTCGACCCATTCCCCATCCTGCTGGTGATAAACGGAGGTGCTGCTGGTGTAGAGCAGACGGCTGCTTGGAAAGGCCGCAACCAAGTGTCGAGCGCCTTCCAGGTAAATCTGACGATAATTCTCCGCTCCACCTCCGCCGGAGCTGGCGCAGTGGATGACCGCTTCGCAAGGCCCCGCTGCCGCCTGCACAGCGCCGGCATCCGTCAGGTCGATGGCCCGAATCGGGTACGGCTTCGCCCCGAGGCGGGCGGCAGATTTCGGCGAATGCGTCCAGCCTTCCACTTCCCATCCGGCGGCATGGAAGCGGTCGGCCGTGGCGGTGCCGACGTAGCCGCAGCCGGCGATCAGGATTCTGGACATTTAGCTGGTCAGGGAAGTGATTTCGATTTCCGCGAAGGGATTCGGCTGGAGGGCGCGCACTTGTTTGAGCCGGATCAGCTCGAGGAGAGCGAGGAAGGTAACGACGATTTCAACCCGGGAAGCCATCCGCGCGAAGAGCTCGGAGAAACGGATCGAGTCGCCCCCGGCGATGCGTTGCAGGATGCGCTCGATCTTATCCGAGACCGTGAAATTCTCGCCGAAGATCTCGCGCAGATCTTCCCTGGCATCGAGACGTTTAAGCACGTTCTGGAAAGCGTTAATGAGCTGAAAAATGCCGACCTCGCCCAGATGGAGTGGCGCCGCCTGGGGGGCGACGCCGTCGCCGATGCGGGCAAAGATCCGTTCCTGTTCCAGCTGGCGCTCCTGTAACTGCGAGGCCGCTTCCTTGAACTTCTTGTATTCGATCAACTGCCGGATGAGATCCCAACGCGGATCGGCTTCATCAACGTCTTCTTCCGGCGGCTGCTGATCGACCGGCAGCAGACTGCGGCTCTTGAGATAAATCAGGTTCGCCGCCATGACGACGAACTCGCCCGCGACGTCAATGTTCAGTTCCTTGAACGCCTGCAAATATTCCAGGTACTGCTGGGTGATCCGCTCGAGCGAGATGTCGTAGATATCGAGCTCGTCGCGCTTGATCAGGTAAAGCAGGAGATCGAGTGGGCCCTCAAAAATCTCGAGGCGGACTTTGTATTCGGTCTCCATCGTTAGGGCGCGATTTTAACGGTGCGGCGGGAGGTTGTCATCTTTGGAGGTGAATGTGAAAACGTTAGACACTGAACCCGCCGGAGGACTCTACCGAATGATCGAGAGTGGAGCGGCGCGCTCTCTTCTGTCATCCCGAACCGGCGTAGCGCGGAGAGGGACCTCTCGATTGCAAGAGCGACCGGTGAGTTGGGAGAACGCGCGGCTGGCAACTAGGAGATCCCTGGCCTCTGCGTGGCTCTAGCGATGTTTCACCCGATCCCAAACCGCATCCATCTCGGCGAGCTCGAGCGCGCCGAGTTCTTTGCCGGCCGCCTTTAGCTCTTCTTCCATGGCGTGAAAACGTTTGATGAATTTCTCCGTCGCAGTCGCCAGGACCGTTTCGGCATCGAGCTTTTTCTTGCGGATCAGATTCACGACTGCAAAGAGCAGATCGCCCAGCTCATCCGCCATCGCGTCGGTGTCACCCGCCGTAATTGCTTCCTTCGCCTCGGCCAGCTCTTCGTCCACCTTCGCGACCACGTTCTTCAGTTCACTCCAATCAAAACCGACCCGGGCCGCCTTGGCTTGTGTTTTTTGCGCCAGCATGAGGGCCGGTAACGCTCTCGTTAGGTTACTGAAATAAGACTGGTCGCGGTCGCCTTTCTCGGCCCGTTTGATCTCATCCCATTGCTTGAGGACGGCGCCGGTATCGGGCAAACCGGGGTCAGCGACCCCGGCTACAGCGAAGACATGCGGATGGCGCCGGACCAGTTTCTCCGCCACTTCGTGGCTCACGTCCTCGATCGAAAAGCGGCCCGCTTCCTCGGCAATTTGGGCATGCATTACGACCTGCAGGAGAAGGTCACCTAATTCTTCGCGCAGATTACCGTCATCGTTGGTCCGGATCGCTTCCGCGACTTCGTAGGCTTCTTCCAGCAGACCTGGGACTAACGATTGGTTGGTCTGCTCGCGATCCCAGGGGCATCCGCCCGGCGCGCGCAACTGCGCCACGATCTCCACGAGGCGCCGAAAATTCTTCGTTGCGGGGTTGGTCATGCCTTCGTCTCAAATCCGCCAGAGCGAGCGGTGACTGCCAAATTCCGAAATCTCACCCGAGGTCTTCTTGCCCACATAGACCGCGATCCCGATTACGCTCACCAGCGTCCCGACGAAAATAATCGCGACCAGCCACGACGGAATGTGCCCGACCCGCAGCGCACGATAAAAAGCCCCGACGGTGTCGATCGGCTCGGTGGCGTGCAGGAAAATTTTCATCACCCACGCGATCATGATGAGGATGAAAATGAAAACGTAGTTGCGTTTCAGGCGCCGCCCGACCGCCTCCAGTTTGCCAATCTTGAACGAGGGCAGGATCAGATCTTCGCAGACCAGCTTCTTCCATTCGCCCTGCAAAAGATGGCGGTTTTCCATCACCATCGGGACGAGGAAATGCGCTTCCAGCATCCGCACCCGGGCCCGAAAGGCGTCGTAAAAGCGATAACGGCGCGACTCGATCCAGAGCATGATCCAGACAATGGCGAGATTAAAAAAGAAAATGAGGTGCGGCACGCCGGCGTTCGAAAACGCGATCGTGATAATGGCCGTGCTGCTCGTCACCGCCCAGTTCGTCGTCGTGTCGAGGCGGGTGCGCCAGATCATGATTCGCCCCAGCTCGCCGCGATAGAAGTGCGACATCGCGTTCACGTAGCCCTGGTCGTAAAGGCTGCCGTGATCGGGATGCTGCGGCACCTCGGCCGCGTCTGGATTTTCGGTCGACACGCTTGGCGAATGATTCGACTTCGGCCCGCGGCGCGTCAATCTATCAATTCCATGATCTTACCGTTGCTCGATGGATTGCTCGATCCCAGATACGTCATCCTAGAATTGCAAGGAGCGACCGCGGCGGAAGCGATCTTGGAAATTGTCGAGTTGTTTGGCGAGAGCGGGGAATTGCGCAAACCGCAGGAGTTCTTCGAAGCAGTGATGGATCGCGAAGAGAAAAGCCCCACCGTGGCCAACGGCGGTGTCGCTTTCCCGCATGCCCGCACCGCGCTGGTCGATCAACTGCTGCTGGGGATCGGCCGAAGCGAGCAGGGCGTCTCTTTCGGCGATGTGCAGGAGTTGGTTCATCTGATCTTCGTCATCGCCGTGCCGCAACAAATGGTGAACGACTATCTCATCTGCGTCGGTTCCCTCGCCCGGCGGCTGAGCCGCGAGGCCACGCGTGCCGGGCTCCTTGCCGTGGCGACTCCGTCCGAATTCCTCGCTTGCCTGCGCAGCGAAGACTAAATCTTGGGATCCTGTCACCGCGGGGCGAAATTAGCCTAACGTTGACTAAACTCCTCTACCGCGGGAGTGACAAAATCAGCTTCGTTAGGCGTAGTCAGCTGCTCGCGGTAGTACCAGCGATGCAGCTGCTTCGGCGAAAGTCCGCATTTGTAGAGCAGGATGAAAAGGCCGTTCTGGAGCGAGGTCCGCCACGGACCCTGCCGCAAGTGACGCCGGGTGGAAGATTCGATCGGCGGGTCGAGAATCGCGACCGGGCCGGCACGGCGGAGCCGCCCGGAGAATTCCATGTCCTCCATCAAGGGAATGGGAGCAAAGCCGCCGAGCGCCTGAAAAACCTCCCGCCTCACGAAAACCGATTGGTCGCCAAAAAAACTGCCGCCATGCCGGGAGAGAAAACGCGCCACGGTTTCGAGCCAGAGAAGGCGGGGATGACGTCGGTCGAATTTGCGGTAAAAAGCGCCGCCGATAATCGCCGGGTCGCGCAATGCCTGCGCGATCGCATCGAGATGGGCGGAAGCCAGGACGGAGTCGGCGTGATGAAAAATCAGAACGTCACCGGTGGCGTTTTCAGCCGCCAGGTTCATTTGCATTCCGCGATTCGGTTGGGGGGCCGGCAGGTAAACGCCGCCCGCCGCCCGCACCATCCCGGCGGTGGCCGGTTCGGGCGAAGCGTCGGCCACGATCACTTCATGGAGCTGGTTTAGCCTAACGAGATCCGGGATGGCACGAGACAGGTGGGTCTGATCGCGCCACGCCGGAATGATGACGCTGAGCCGCAGTGAAGCGGTCAGGGGGGAGTTCACTTCGATTTGTTCAAGAGCCGATTGCGCGCGCGATCCAGGGCGCGCCGTTCGCTCGCTGTCAGGCTGCCAATGCCGGACTTGGAGATCTTGTCCAGCACCGGGTCGATCGATTCGTAGATGTTCTCCGGCTCCGCCGCACGCCGGGCCGGCTCGCGCGGGACCACGGTGAGAGTGCGTTTCGAACGCAGGCGCGATTTCCATTCGCTCCACCAAATGAGCTCCGGGCCGGAGCTGCGAAACTGCACGAAACCGTAGGCGACCGCGAGGCTGGCCCAGAGGACGCCCAGCTCCGACCAGCCGTGGTAGGCGAGCAACTGGAGCGAGTAAGCGGCGACAAAAATGAGCGCCACCCATTTCGCCAGGACCCGGAGGAAGAGTTCGACGTTCGGATAAATCGCGGCGAAGGCGATGAAGAGCGCGAAGTGAATCGTGGAAGAGCCGGCCAGCCCCGTCCGTTGCCACATTCCCCAGAGACAGAGAAGGAGCGGCGGAACGAAAAGGAGCAGTGCGTAGAGCACGATAAACGCGGTCCGGCCGATGAAGCGTTCCACCTCACGCCCGAAGGTGAAGAGCATATACATCTCGATCGCAAACCAGATCAGCCCGGAGGGCGGATGGACAAAGGCGTAGGTTGCGACCTGCCAAATTCGCCCGCCCTGCAGGACCTGCGCGCTGTCGAACGCGAGCGCGCTGAGCACCGATCCGCCTCCAAAGGCGAGCAGAAAGCAGCCGAGGATCATGCAGGTGACGTGCACGATGACGAGCAGCGTCGGGACGTGGATCGGGTAACGTCCCATCCAGGCTACCGGTTGGTAGTCATCCGAGGTGGCGACGCCGAACATAGCGACAGTAAACGGCGCGGCAAAGACGAGCGCAAGCGCGCGTCTCGCGGTTGTTGGTCCAGGGGCCGAGGCAATTTTTCCTTGGCCTCGCGGCTGAAGCGTTCAAATTGAAAGTTCGCCCGCGCCTCGTGGGCCGGAAAACTATGGAAAATATCGCTCCTGCCATCTCAGCGCCCAGCGGCATGGGTGAAAACAAGCCAGCCAACAAGGCGGTCCTCGATTGGGTGCACGAAGTCGAGGCGCTGACTGATCCCGAAAACATTTTCTGGTGCGACGGCTCGGAGGCAGAGAACGATTATCTGCTGGGCGAAGCCTGCCGGCAGGAGGTCCTGATCAAGCTCAACCAGGAAAAAGATCCCGGTTGCTACCTTCATCGTTCCAATCCTAACGACGTCGCGCGGGTCGAGCAGTTCACTCTCATCTGCACGCCGACCAAGGAGGAAGCCGGCCCGACCAATCATTGGGCCGATCCCGCCGAAACCTACAGCAAGCTCCACGGCATGCTGAAAGGCGCGATGAAAGGCCGCACGATGTTCGTCGTGCCCTACATCATGGGACCGCCCGATTCGCCCCTGGCCAAGGTTGGCTTCGAAATTACCGATTCGATCTATGTCGTGCTCAGTATGCGCATCATGACCCGGATGGGGACCGTCGCCTCGGAGAAGCTGGGCGAAAAGGCTGAAGCGGAATTCAATCGCGGCGTCCATTCGGTTCTCGACGTCAATCCGGACCGCCGCTGGATCTGCCATTTCCCGCAGGACAACGCCATTATCTCGGTCGGTTCGGGCTACGGCGGCAACGTGCTCTTGAGCAAAAAATGCCTCGCTCTGCGTATTGCTTCCTATTTGGCGAAGAAGCAGGGCTGGCTCGCCGAGCACATGCTCATCCTCGGCGTCGAATCGCCCGAGGGGAAAAAGCATTACGTGGCCGCCGCTTTCCCGAGCGCCTGCGGCAAGACGAATTTCGCAATGCTCATCCCGCCCGAGCATTTCAAAGGCTGGAAAATTACCACCATCGGGGACGACATCGCCTGGATGGAAATCGGCAAGGATGGCCGGCTCTACGCGGTCAATCCCGAGAACGGTTACTTCGGGGTCGTCCCCGGGACGAGTTACGACTCGAATCCGAACGCGATGCGAGCGATCGAGCACGACACCCTTTTCACGAACGTTGCCCTAACGAAAGACGGTGACGTCTGGTGGGAAGGCAAAGATGGCGAGCCGCCGGCGGAAGCGACCGATTGGAAAGGCAATCCCTGGACGCCCGATTCAAAGGAGAAAGCGGCCCATCCGAACAGCCGTTTCGCCGTCCCGATGCAGAATAACCCGGTCCTCGATCCCGAGGTGGAGAAGCCGGCCGGGGTCCCGATCAGCGCGATTATCTTCGGCGGCCGGCGCAGTGACACTATGCCGCTGGTTTTCCAGGCCGATGATTGGAATCACGGCGTCTATATCGGCGCCACCATGGCCTCAGAGACGACCGCGGCGGCGACCGGCGCAGTCGGGAAGGTGCGGCGCGATCCGATGGCGATGCTGCCTTTCTGCGGCTACAACATCGGCGATTATTTCCGGCACTGGCTCGAGACCGGTCCGCGCCTCACGAATCCGCCGCTCATCTTTCACGTCAATTGGTTCCGCAAGAACGCGGAGGGAGAATTCCTCTGGCCCGGGTTTGGCGACAACATGCGCGTCTTGAAATGGATCATCGATCGCTGCGAAGGCCACGGTGGGGCCGAAGAAAGTCCGATCGGGTGCGTCCCACGGGCGGAGGATCTCGATCTGGAAGGACTGGAAGTTTCTTCCGAGAAGATGAAGGAAGTGCTAGCGGTCAAACCCGACGAATGGGCGAAAGAGATGGCTGGTCAGGAGGAATTCTTCAAATCGCTGGCGCCCAACGTGCCGGAAGAATTGCTCGCGGAGCACAAGAAGCTGGCGGATCGGCTGGATCGTTAGGCATCCGCCGTCTCTCATAGCGCGTGAGCGTCTATGGCAACTGAGAGATCCCTCTCCGCGCTTCGCCGGATCGGGATGACAGTTCCAGAGTCAACCGTGCGTGGCCTTAGTAGGCCGACTTGGGGGGCACGATCAGTTGCGCCACCGTCCGCGCGATGATGCCGAACTCGAGGGTCAGGTTCCAATTCTCCAGATACTCGATGTCGCAGGCGACCCGGTCTTGGATGTCCTTGCTCGTCTGCGCTTCGCCGCGATAACCGCGCACCTGGGCCAGGCCGGTGATGCCAGGTTTCACAAAAGTCCGCACCTGGTAGTTCTTCATCAACTGCGAAAACTGGGCGTTATGCTCGATCAAATGCGGGCGCGGACCGACCACACTCATGTCGCCCCGGAGCACGTTCCAGAATTGCGGGATCTCATCGATGCTCAGCTTGCGGAAGATTCGGCCTAACGGATAGACGCGCTTGTCTTCGCTCGAAGCCTGGCGGGTCAGGTCGTGGTTGAGCGGATGCATGGTGCGGAATTTCCAGATGTCGAAACGCCGATTCTGGATCCCGGCCCGGGTTTGCTTATGAAACAGCGGCCCGGGCGACTGCAACCTTTGCGCCAACCAGACGATCACGGCCAGGGGCGGGAAAAGGAAAAGGATGATCGGGAGGGCGAGAGCAAAATCGATCGTGCGTTTAATTCCGCGATTAAACGGGTTCTCAAGCGGTTCTTCGCGCAAACCGATGAAACGGAAGCCGTCGTCATCGAAATGGGTGATCGGGTGACGCAGCTTTTCTTCCAGATCGCTCACGATGAGCAGGCGCACGCCGAGCTCGTCGCAGGTCGAGATAAGATCTCGGCTCTGGTCGTTGAATTGAGGAAACTCGAGCACGATCACCTGGGTCACTCCGTGTTCTTCGATCGCGCTACGGAAGCGGGCCGCGCCGCCCAGGACTGGAATCTTATCTTCGGTGCAATCAAGGGGTTCTTCGCAAATGATGCCGACGGTGCGCAATCCCATCTCTCCTTTGCGGCGCAGCCAATGGCGCAGCGCCTTGGCCTTCTCGGTCGAGCCGACCAGGAGCGTTTTTTCTTCCTGGCGAAAGATGCCGCGGGCCAGCGTTTCGGGGAGGAAGTAGTGCGAGAAGAGGAGCGCGATGTAGAGCCAGGGAATGAAGTTAAAGAAGAAGAGTCGCGAGATGAATCCGTCCTTGGTTGCGACCAGATAAAAGACGAGGACGCCGATGCTGGCGATGGTCTGGCGAATGGCGAGGCGATGCTGGCGCAGCAGTTCGCTCCGCAGAAAGTAGCGTTTCGAGCCCTCCCGGCTGAGCGATTCGCCGAGAATGCCGATGACCAGCATCGCGCAATAAATGCTGTAGCGCCGCCAGGTGAGCTCCGCGCCTTCGGAATAGAAAGTCACCATCACCCAGACGCCAAACCAGAAGAGCCCCGCGACAATCGCGAGCTGGCAAAGCAGGAAAAGGCGGTACAATCCTTGCGTTCGCTGGGTGAGCATGGTTATCGACTGGCAATCAAACCGACGGTGAATGCGGTAAAGCGTGCATCGTGCCGATCCGAGCAAGAAAGATTGGTTGAATGCATTTAAGACGCTAGCTCCCCGCTAGCCGTCATTTCACCGCAACTGAACGATCGATGCAACCTTCCGAACCTGCTGCACCAACCCGGGCGGGAGCGCGCAGCGCCGCCGGCTGGGCCGCCGTCGCTGTGCCGTTGCTGGTGGTTTTTGCCGTTTTTCTGGGCGGCGCCACCCAGCGTTGGAGCGTGGCGATCGTGCTCGGATGCTTCTCGTTGCTCCTCTTCGCCCGCCCACCTCGTTACTCGCTCGGACCCGTGCTTAATACAGTCGCAATTCTTTTCCTGGCGCTGGCCGCGACCGCTTTTCTCCCGGCTGACTGGTTTCTCCTCCCGCATTGGCGCACCGCGCTGACCAAGGACTTCGGTGTGCAGCTCGCCTCCACCGTCAGCGCCCAGCCTTGGGTGACCGCCGACAGCCTGGTCGTGCTGGTGGCCGGCCTCACCTGGATTTACTACGTCGCGACGCTGGACGCGCAGTTGCGCGACATCCGCATGGCCGCGCGAGTCTATTCGGGCGCGATCATTCTCCTCGCCGCGTTTTGCATTTATCTGCATCTCGGCCATCGGGCGCTGCCATTTTGGCATAACGAACGCGGCTTTGGGCCATTTCCGAATCGTAACCAGACTGGCGATCTCTTCGGGATTTCGACGCTCGTCGTCCTCGGTTGCATGCAGGACGATTTTCGGCGCGGCCACAAACGCTGGCTCCTGTGGCTGGCCGGGGTCGGCATTCTGATTGCCGCCTTGGTCCTCGCTTTTTCTCGGGCGGGAATTCTCATCCTGGTGGTTGGTTTCACGGCGTGGCTCGTCCGCTTCGCCTTCCGCAAATGGTCGGGCGCAGGCGTCGCCATCGCCGCTTCGCTCCTCCTTGTGCTCTTTGCCGGCCTGCTCATTTTTGGCGGCGAAACGATCGAGCGCTTCCATCTCCGGCTGGGCAGCGAGGGCTCGGTTACCTCCGATTATCGCTGGCTTATCTTTCGCGACGCCTGGTCGATGATCCAAGCCTCGCCCTGGTGCGGCGTGGGTCTGGCAAATTTCGAGAGCGTCTTCGCCCTTTTTCGCGATGCTTCGGAAGGCGTAACCCGCTCGCTCCACCCGGAAAGCGATTGGTTGTGGGTCGGCACCGAAATGGGCTGGCCGGCTCTTGCGCTCCTTTTGGTCGCCGGTTCGGTTTTCGTTTGGCGGGCTTCTCCGCTCCGGGAAGGGACCAATCAGCGCCTGCGTTACACCGCCCTGGTCGGCGCCTCTCTCTTCGCGTTGCACGGTCTGGTCGATGTTTCCGCGCATCGTTTCGGGTCGTTTCTCGCCGGGACGTTTTTGCTCGGGCTGGCGCAATTCCGGCCGCCCGCCGGCCCGCCGCGCCGCTGGCCAGTGTTCTTTTTTCGCTTGGTCGCAGTCTGTCTCCTCGCGATCAGCCTGACTTGGTTTTTTACCTGGCGTCGTGCCTGGTCGGTGCCCGGACGCCTCGGGGTGGAGAATACCAAGCAGGCCGCGACCATTGCCAATCGCGGTCATCGCTTTGGCGAGGCGGTGGCCCTGACCAATCAAGCGCTGGGATGGGCACCTCTCGACTGGCAGCTCTACTACCTCCGCGCCATCGCCCGGATCGGCGAACGTCAGCCGGCGGCGGAGGCACTGGCGGATTTCCGGCGCGCGCGTTTTCTGGAACCGAGCGCCTACCAATTGCCCTTCGAGGAAGGCAAGGCCTGGCTCGGCTGGCAGCCGACACTCGCTATCACTGCTTGGCGGGAAGCCCTGCACCGCCCCGGTGCCGATGAGGCCGGCGTCTACGCGCTGATGCTGACCGAAGCGGCCACTCGCGACAGCAGGGTACACGAAGCGTTGCGCGATTACGCGCTCGAACGGCCCGCCCTAACGATCAAGTATCTGGAAGCGGCCAGCCGAGCGCAATTCGAAGCCACCGTACAGGAGCTGCTCGCGCGCGATCCTTCGCTCGGGCGGTTTTCGCGCGAAGAAAAGGTGCAGCTTTTCGTCCTTTGGTCGAAGCAGGATCCTCTCGACAGCTTGCTCCGCGCGGTCGCCGCTCATCCGGATTGGATGGAGTTCGCCTGGCCCGGCGTGACCCGCGATCACGCGGAGCGGCGCGAATTCCGGGAAGCATGGGAAGTCGTTAGGCAACATGCCGGCCAGCCTACTTTACCCGAGGTAGCGGCCGGAGAATCGATCGCCGCGCTCGAGCAGAAACTCGCCGCCAGCCCGGAAGATTTCGCGGTCGGTTACGCGCTTTATCGTGCCCAGATGGAGGCCGGGAAAACAGACGATGCCCTCGCGACCTTGCGGCATTTCACCGCGCTCTCCGACGCGCCGGCCTACTTCTATTACCTCCTGGCCGAAGGTTGGGCGGAAAAGCAGAACTGGGAACGGGCCTGGGAAGCGTGGCAGGAATACATCGTGGCTTCGGGGCCGCGCCGTTGAGCCAGGTTTGGAAAAAGCCACCCTTGCGCTTCGCTCATTGGCATGAAAAGGTCGACTCGACCGTGAATCGCCGCGAATCTTTCCACGCCTTCCTCGCCAGCAGTTTGGCCGCGGCCTTTCTCCTCGCCCTCAGCCTCGCCGCTTCCCCGCAACTGCACGCGCGCTTTCACGCGGATGCCGGCTCGCCCGTTCACGAGTGCGCCGTCACGCTCCTCGCTTCCGGCAAGTGCGAACAGGCCGATGCGCCTCCCATCTTCGTCGCCCCGCCCTTGGCGATCGTCTTCGAAAAAATTCCGGCGTTCGCACCCGTTTGGGTGCCAGCCCTTTTCCGCGGCGCGGCCATCTTCGAGCACGCCCCGCCCGCGCTTTCCTAGCGCGGTTTCTCGTCCGTTGCGCCCGGAGCGGACCCTTCCTTTCTCCGGCAGATAATCGACGCGATCTCCGCGCACGCCTTGTTCGTTAGGCTGCCACACCTGTGGTCTGCCTTGCCTTCGTTAGTCCAATTGCTCAACCCGAGAAAATATCTTGAAAAAATTTGTTACTTTTGCTTTTGCGCTCCTCAGCAGCGCCAGTCTCGCGCCCGCGCAAATCGCGGTCGCTTCGCCGTCCCCCGTCCCGTCAGTCACTCAAACCAATCGTATCATCGTGACCGGCGGCGAGATCGAACGCAGTTCGACCGACAGCGCCCAGGCGGTCACGGTCTTGAATGATGCGGAGCTCAAACAGAGAGCCGCCGCCACTCTCGGCGACACCCTCGCCAGCCAGGCCGGGGTGGCCGCGAGTGGGTTTGCCCCCGGGGCAAGCCGGCCGATCATTCGCGGCCTTTCGGATAATCGCGTCCGCGTCCTCAACGACGGCACGGAGGTCTTCGATGTTTCCAACCTGAGCCCGGACCACGCGGCCAGCGTCAGCCCGCTGATCAGTCAAAGCATCGAGATCGTGCGGGGACCGGCCACCATTCTCTACGGCTCGGGCGCGATCGGGGGGGTCGTGAACGTGGTCGATAACCGCATCCCGGTGGAGCTGCCGCCGAATCCGTTCAACGGGGAATTCGATGCGCGCTTCGCCAGCGGTAGCCTCGAACGCAGTGTCGCCGGGCAACTCGACGTCGCTCTCACGAGTCATTTCGTGCTTCATCTCGACGGCTCGTTTTTGCGCACGGACTCACGACGCATCCCGGGTTTCGCGCTTTCGGAAAGGGTTCGGCGCGGGCTCACCCCGGAGCAGAGCGCGCGCGGCGATGACTTCGGCGGCGATCCCGACGGCGAAGTGCCCAATACCTACGTCGAGACGAAGGATTGGGCGATCGGCGGCTCCTACGTCTGGGATAAGGGATATATCGGCGCCTCCTTTAATCAGTTCCTCTCCGTTTACGGCATCCCCGACAATCCGGAGGTCGACGACCCGACCGTCGTACCGTCGCGGGTGCGCCTCGATGTGACGAAGCGCCAGGGGAACGTGCGCAGCTCGATCGCCGATCCCTTCCCGGGGTTCGGAACGCTCAACTTGAAGTTCGTCTATACCGACTACAAGCATCTCGAGATCGATGGCGAGACAGTGGGGGCGACCTTCAAGACGAGCGGGGTCGATTCGCGGCTCGAGTTGGTCCATCAGCCGATCGGGCTTTTTCAGGGCTCGTTAGGCGGGCAGTTTTTTTATAAGGATCTCTCCATCCTTGGCGAGGAAGCTTTCCTCCAGCCGACCACTTCCGTCGCGGGCGCGGCTTTTCTCTTCGAGGAGGTAAAATTGGGGCCGCTCACCCTGCAATTCGGCGGCCGAGTGGAGCAGGACAACGTCAGCATCGATTCGAGCGATCCCACGCTTACCTCTCTCACTTCGCCCGACCAAAAGGTGGCGGACTTTACTCCGCTAAGCGCCGCCGGCGGCGCGATCTATCATTTTCTCGATGACTGGGAATTGGCGCTCAACGTCACCTTCTCGCAACGCGCTCCGACCGCGGAGGAGCTTTTCGCCCGCGGAGCGCATGATGCGACTTTTCAATTCATCGTGGGCGATCCGAATCTCGGGGTGGAAACCAGCCGTGGAGTCGATCTCAGCCTGCGCAAGAAGGCCGGCGTCGTGACCGGATCGATCAGTGGATATTACAATTCGTTTTCGGATTTCATCGACTTTACGTCGACGGCGGATTTCGAGGACGGGCTGCGGGTGTTTAACTACACGCCGAAAGATGCCGATTTCTTCGGGGGCGAAGCGCAGGTCGATTTCCATCTTTTGCCACTCACGATCACGCACATGGCCGAGCGGGGCGCGAACGATCCGAAGGCGATCAAGCAACTCATTACCGGCGCCAGCAGCCCAGGCGAAGCGAACCCAAACGATCTCTTCCTGCGCCTGCAAGCCGATTACGTCCACGCCGAAGATTCCGGCGGCGAACCGCTCCCGCGGATCACGCCGCTGCGTTACAGCGCCTCGCTCAACTATGTCAGCTCCACCTGGAGCGCGAGCCTCGAAGGCCAACGGGTAAACCGGCAATATCGCACCGCACAGTTCGAAACTTCGACTCTGGGTTACACCTTCCTCAACGCCAGCCTGAGCCGGCGTTTGCGGCTGGGCCGGATTTATCTCGACGCCTACCTGCGCGGAACCAATCTAACGAATGAGGAAGCACGCGATCATCTCTCCTTTCTGAAGGACGTCCTGCCCTTGGAGGGCCGCAGCATCATTGTGGGAATACGGACAACCTTCTGATGGCCGACAAATCGCCCGGGCAAAAAGTCTCTGGCCGCGGAATCGCCGAGATTTGATCGCCGCTTGCACCCACTTCCGTTCCGCGCATAGATACTGCTCCCTGCAAAGTCCATGAAATCGCGGCTCGCTCTTCTCCTTCTCATCAGCTTTTTCGCGGCGGCTTCGGCCCAGGCGCAGCAGAACCGCGAATATATCCTCCTCGTCGGCGGACCTTCCCTCCATCAGTGGGAGCAATACAAGGCCCAGCCGCACGATCATTGGTGGGCCAATTTCGTCCACTCCGCCCGGGTGCGGACAGAACAGCTCCGCGCTCAACTGGGGCCCGACGCGCTGATCACCTGGCTGGTTTACAAGCCGGGCTACATCGATCGCGGCAGGCAGGAAAACCAGGACCTGATCTCCCACATCAACAGCGTGCGCGACAAATTTAACCTCAAGCTGATCTACTTCGACAAGGGTGGCGAGGTGATCAATTACCTCAACCAGGGGCAGCCGCGCGGCCAGGTGAAGGTGTCCGGGTTCGAATTTTTCGGCCACTCGAACAAGGCCTGCTTCCTCTTCGACTACAGCAACGTGGTCGACAGCGCCTCTAAATCGTGGCTGCACGAATCGGAGCTGACCCGGATCGACCGGCGCGCCTTTGCCCGCGATGCCTACGTCAAGAGCTGGGGCTGCCACACCGGCGAAAGTATGAGCAAGCACTGGCGTTCGGCCACCGGGACTCGGATGTGGGGAGCGATCGGCAAGACCGATTACTCAACCGGTGAGCTTCCCGTGATTTCCACGGCGGGCGGCAAGTGGGTCAATTGACCCGACTCGGCCGGAGAGGCCATCGTCTTCCGACGCGACGGCGAGGGAATTGCGGAATAAGCCGCGCGCCTGGGATCTCTTACCCTGAGGGTGAGCAATTCAACTAGAACATTCGATTTTCTTGGCGACCCACGCTGGCTCGACTACGGTCGCAGCGTGGCGGCGCCGGAATTTGAACAACTGGTCGAAGAGTTTTACCTGCCGCTTTATCGTTTTGCGCTCTCTCTCAGCCGCCGGGAATCCGACGCGGCCGATCTGACGCAGCAGACATTTCTCGTCTGGGCGTCGAAGGGCCATCAACTGCGTGATCCCTCCAAGGCCAAGACCTGGCTTTTCACCTCGCTCTACCGTGAATTTCTGGGCGGCAAACGGCAGCAGGATCGCTTCGTTGAATCGGAAGCCAGCGCAGAGGCAATCGCCGCGCAATCCGTCCCGGCTTCGGTCGTAGATCAGCTCGATGGCGACATCGTCCAGCGCGCCCTCTTCGCCTTGGAGGAAATCTACCGTGCCCCTCTGGCGCTCTTCTATCTGCAGCAGCATTCCTACCGGGAAATTGCCGAGACGCTGGAGGTGCCGATCGGCACCGTCATGTCGCGACTTTCGCGCGGGAAGGAACAACTGCGCAAAGCGCTCGCGGACGGTCCCGGCCTAACGAGTACCCGAAGGGAGGAACAGCGCCATGGATGAGCAACAGGCACGCTTGATCCTGCAGGCGTATCGGTCGGGCTCGGAAGAGAACGATCCGGAGGCCGCCGAGGCTTTGCAAATGGCGGAGCGCGATCCGGCCCTTGGCCGATGGTTGGCCGAGGAGCAGGAGTTTGATCGCGCCATGGCCGCTCATCTCGAAGCGATCCCCGCGCCCTTCGGGCTCAAGACCCGTATTCTGGCCCAAGGGTCTCCGGCGGCAGTCGAGTCGCGGCCTTGGAGTTGGGCGGTCAAGCTGGCCGGGGTCGCAGCCTTGCTTTTCCTTCTCGTGCAAATCGCGAGCTTTTTTCGTCCGCCGCCGCCTTCGGCCGGGGTGGGGGATTACGCCAGCGAAATGGTCAGCTTTATCCGGCTGAGCCCGCCCTTGGAAATGGCGAGTGACGACCTTGGGGCGATCAAGAAATGGCTCGCCAAAGAGGATATCGCTCCGCCCGATGTCCCGCAACGCCTGGCTGACCTCCGACCGGCCGGCTGCCGTATTCTTTCCTTCCGCGGGCAGAAAGTGACGCTGATCTGCTTCAAGCGAGATGACGCAGGCCTGGCGCATCTTTTTGTGGTGGATCGGACAGCGATGCCGCAAATGAAGCCCGGGGACAAGCCGGTGCTACGCCAGGAAGGCGACTGGGCGACAGCGAGCTGGGTGGAAAAAGACTCCGTCTACCTGGTGGCGGCGGAGGGCGGGCCGGCTGACGTCCAGCGTTTTCTACCCAGCACCTAACGAATAGTCGAGCGGGCTGCCGGGCGGTGCGCCGGCCGGCCGGCTATTCTTCTTCGGCGACAGTAAAGGTGACGTTGTCGATCTTGGCCACCGCCAGCGCGTCGAGGACATCGATCGTGCGACTGTACTTTGCCTGCGTGTCGCTGATGATTGTGACCACGGCCGGTGTCTTGGCTGCGTCGGCGTTCTCCTTCAAACGCATCAGCGTTCCCTTGAGCTTCGGCAAGTCCTTGCTCGCGGCCGAATCGAACGGCTCGTCGTTGAGCGAAATCTCGCCCGTGTCCGAAATAGTGATGATCTGTTCGTCGACGAAATCGGTTGAGTTCGAGGTCTCGGCCGTCCCGGGGAGCTGGGTGTTGAGCTCGTTCTCCACTTTGACCGCCCCGGCCATGACCATGAAGAAAAGCATGATCACGAAGACGACGTCGATCATCGGGGCGATCTGGAAACCGAGGTTGCCTTCGCTGGGATTCAGTTCAAGGCGCATGGGCTCGAATGACGAATGACGAATGACGAATGACGAATGATGAATGACGACCGCGATGAAGTGTTTCGTCCTTCGGGAATTCCTTCGTCCTTCTTAATTCGAAATTCGTCATTTCACTCCTTGTTCACCGTCGAGAACGAAATATCGGTGATGCCCGCTTCCGCGCAGGCGTTCATCGCTTGAGAAACATAAATCGCCGGCACGTCACGATCGCCGCGGATCACCGCGCGAAAGGTCGGGTTCGCGCCGGACGTGACCTTTTTCTCGCCGGTCACTTTGGCGACCTTGAGCGGCGCGACCATCTCCGTGGCGTTTGGATAAACATGATCGTCGAAGACGAACTGCGCCTTCTTCGCGGGCAGCGTCCAGCGCACGTTGAGGATCGCTTCGGCGCGGGTGTTGTCCTTTTTCTGCGCGTCTTTGGCGATCGGGAGCTGGATCGATTTGTCGACTTTCAAGACCTGCGCGGAGGTGATCGTCATGAAGAAAACGAGAATCGTCAGGAGCACGTCAATCATCGGCGCGACCTGAAATTCAGGTTCACCCGATTCTGCTCCTCCGCCTCCTCCTGCCATGGTTACTGGTTGCTAGTTAATTGTTAGGCCAACTGTCCGGTGGGGGCTCGGTCGGGCGGCGCATCGGGAGCGAGCCAGTTTGGGGTGGCGGCAAATAATTCGTCGTCGCCCAAGTGCACCCCGGCGAGCGATTCGTAGGGCATCTTGCGGAAGAGGCTGTTCACGATGTCCTGGATGTGGTGCAGCGAATTGGTCGCGCGATTGCGTAGGAAATAAAAGGCGCCAAAAGCCGGGATGGCGATGACCAGGCCACTGGCGGTCGCGACCAGCACTTCGCCGATGGCGGCGGAAAGTCCGGAAGGATCGCCGATGCCGCTCGAGCCGAGTTTGGCGAAAGCCTTGATCATGCCGGTGACCGTGCCTAACAAACCGATCATGGGCGCGGTCACACCGATGACGGAAAGGTAGCTGATGTAGGTTTGCATCTGGGAATTCTCCTTCGCCAAGGCGCCCATCATGCCGTCTTCGGCGACTTCTTTGCCTTCGCCGAGGAGGCCGATCCCGCTGCGTAGCACATTGGTGAGCGGCGACGGGTTGGTTTTGCAATAGTTGTATGCGCCGACGTAATCCCCCTGCCGGAAGAGGGTCTTGAGGGTTTCTTCTTGCTCGGGTGGCGCCGCTTTCTTGCGACTGGTGCGCATGACGCCGTCGCCGATCAGATAAAGGGTCGCGATCGAGCAAAGTCCGATCGGGAACATGACCCACCCGCCTTCCTTAATTTGCTCCCAGAGCGTTTTCGATTGCTCGCCGGCGGGGGGCGCGGCCGGCGTCGTTTCCTGGGAAAAGGCGGGCGTGGCGAGGACGAGGAAAACGCTCGCCAGCACGAGGAGAAGCGTACCGCTCGGGCCTCGCAAGTTCGTTAGGCGAGATAGTGATCGGATGGTGTTTTTCATTTTGGCATTTTTTGCAGTTCAGCCCGGGCGACTTCCGCCTGCGCCGATTTTGGGTATCCGGCGGTCAGATCATTAAGTGATTTCTTCGCCTGTTCCAAGTCTTCTAAACCGCGAAAAGCGCGCGCACTGCCGAGGAGCGCGGGGGGCATCCAGCGTTTTTCGTCTTCGTAAAAAACCGGCACGTGCAGGTAGGCCAGAGCGGCGCTGTCCCATTCGCGCTGGGCGAGGAAGGCGTCGCCTTTTCGGACCCACGCTTCGGCCAGGACATCGGGCTTGGCGCTTTCCTTGATCACCGCGTCGCAAAGCTGCAGCGCCTTCTCATAGTCTTCCGCTCGAACCAGGCCAGAGACGAGTTGCAGTTGCGCCGCGCGGGCCGTCTCAGGATCGGTCACGTTCTTACGGATTTCGCCACCGAGAGTAGCGGCTTCCTTGTCGAGATTCATCCCGGCGAGGGCGGAGACCTTGAGCAAAGCCGATTGCGCCCACCAGTTGCCCGGGATGTCGCGAAAGGGCTCGTAGTATTTTACCACCGGGCCGATGTCGGCAAGGGCCTTGGCCGGTTCGCCTTGGGAGAGTAAGGCCGCCGCCGTTTTCAATTGCGGCGGTTCGGGAAAATTGATCTTGGTAATGGTCGAAGCCTGATAGCCGACCTCGCCGCTGCTCGCGCCGACCTGCACTTTGCCCATCACCATATCGTCGCTGCGGCGGACGCCCTTGGTCTCAATCGTCTGGCCGGTCTGGAGAACGATGTTTTGCGCGTGCGCCCCTGGAGAGAGAAGCAGGAGCAACATCAAAAGGAGAAGAGCAGTGCTTTTCATCATCCTTGTCCGAGCGCCTGCAGACGTTTCCGGGCTTCGGCCGCTTCGCTAAAGTTGGCCAGCTTGTCGTTGCGCAAAAGTTCCCGGTAAGTGTTGGTCGCCTCCTGCGTTTTGCCGAGTTTTTCGAAGCTCTCGCCGCTGCCGATATAAGCTTTCGCCACCCAAGGCAGGAATTTCTGATAGCCGACGTAGACGCGCTGGTAATAGGCATTCGCCTCGGCCCACTTCCCGCGCCGCGCCGCGATTTGGCCTAACGAATAGACACTGTAAGCGGTCGCTTCGCCGCGCCATTCCCGGACCGAGGCGACCTGCTCGAATCCTTTCTGTGCTTCATCCAATTTGCCCAGCGCGAGGAGCGTCTTGGCGCGGCCGACCGAGATCTCCTTCAGCTTTTGTGCGGCCGCGATCTTCTCGGTGCCGTCATTGAAGTAGCGGAGCGCTTTTTGATAGTCCTTCTTCTGGTAAGCGATTTCGCCGAGCCCGTGGTAGGCGAAATCCACCATCTGACTCTTCGGGAAGTCGTCCAGCAACCGTTGATAAAAGGTCGCTGCCTGGTCGTATTTTCCCTTGCTCAAGAGATGGTCGGCTACTTCACCGAGGAGCAACGGGCTGAGGTCTTCCGGCTTAAACCCCGTAGCGATTTGGTCGATGTTCTTCTCTTCCTCGGCTGGCTGGCGGCGAAGGCGGGCGAGTTCGGCCTTGGCGAAGAGGATGCGCGACTTGGCAGTCGGCGATTCATCTTCGGCCGCGGAGGAGAGGAGCCGATCGAGTTCCGCGCCCGGGTCCGCTTCGGGTGCGGGTGTGCCGGCTGAATTCTCGTCGAGTTTCTTCTTTTTGACGCAGAGTTGCGCGAGCTGAGTGATCAACTGCTCGACCGCGTCGCGGTTAGGATCGGCGATGTATTCCTTGATTGTGTCGGCGGCGAGTTGCTTGGCTTCGTCGACTTTGCCTTCGTGCGCTTTAGCTTTGCCGATCCAGTAAAGCGCCGAGACCACGGTTGGGTTGTCCGGTTTGTCCTTAATGAAGCCAGTAAAAAGCTCCGAGACTTTATCCCATTCGCCCTGCTTTTGGAGCAGCTTGCTCGCGGCAAAGAGGGAGTAGTTCAAGACTTCGTCGGTCGTGGCGGTTTGATAGGAGCGGATGTAAACCGGGATCGCGGCCGATTCGCGGTTGCTGGCGGCGTAGGCGTCGCCGAGCAGGGCGAGCACCTCGCCGAGCTGTGGATTGTTTTGGAATTGTTTCTCCCACGCCTGGCAATCGGCGATCACCTCATCGTAGAGCGAGGCCGCGTATTTGCAGACCGCGAGCCGGTATTTGGCGTCGGGAAGGAAAGAACCCTGCGGATGCTGCTTGATGTAGTCCTGCAGCTGCTTCATCGCGTTCTCGTACTTGCCCGCGAAAAGTGCGCTGAGCGCGATGCGGTAATTCACATCCTCGGCACTGGCTCCCTTGGGGAATTCGGTCAGGTATTTTTTATAGGCGGTAACGGCTTCGTCGTAGTTGCCGGCCATGAACTTGGCATTGCCTAACAAATAGCGAATTTGTTCCCGGAAAGTGCTCTTGGGCTGGGTCTCGAGGATCTGGTTAAAATGAGTTTCGGCCGCTTTCGGATCGCCCGCCTGGAGGGCGACTGCGCCTAACAAATAACCGACCGTGGAGGCGTTCGGTCCGTTCTTGAAATCCTTCAGGTATTGCTGGCAGCGTTGCTCAGCGCGGGCCGGTTGGTTGACGTCGGCCAGGGCGACGATCAACCCGAAAAGCGCCGGCTCTTGTTCCGGTCCTTCCTTGAACCGCTCGATGATCTCCTGGTTGACCACGACCGATTCCCACTTGCGATCGAGTTCGTAAAAGCAGCGTCCGAGGCGCAGATAAATTGCGGGGGTGATGGAGGGCAGTTTCTCGAAGTCTGCGAGCAGCTTCTGTGAATTGGCGATCTTTTCTTTGAGCTGATTGTTAGCCGCGGCGAGCTGCGTGATCTCGTTCGGATTGGCGCGGATCGCGGCGAGATTCTCGTCGATCCGGCGTTGCATCCCGGCGATCCGCTCATTTTGCAGGCGAATGATTTGTTCGCGCGGCCAAGCGTAGCGATAGCAGGCGAGCGCCTCTTTGAACTGCTGCTTGTTGTAGAACTTGTCCCCGAGATCCACCGTCAGCCCGTTCAACTCGATGATGTTATCGGCGAGGGCGATCTTTTGGTGGATCGTTTCGAGTATCTTGAGCGCCTTGGCGCCGTCGCTTTTTTGCGCGTAGAGCTGCGCCAGCATGGTCGCGCCGTGCATCGCGTCAGCGGTGCGGATTTCCTGGCCGGTCAGCTTCTCCAGGGTGCGAATCGCGTCGTCGATCTTGCCGGCGGCCTTGAAAGCTTCGGCCCCAAAAAGGAGCGCCTGCTCGCGCAGCTGCGGATCATTTTCGAGCGCCGCCATCTGGGCCGCCGCTTCCTTAAAATTTTTGCTCAGCAAATTCGATTGCGCGATGGCGAAGGCGGCCCCGCCCGCGTGCGGGCCTTTGGGGAATTTAGCCTGATAGTTTTTGAAAGCCGCGATCGCCTTTGGATAATCGCCGGCGTTAAAATAGGCTGAGCCGATGGTGTAAAAAATGGGCTCAACCTGAGGAGAGACCTCGACGCGGGCGACGAGCGCTTCGAGCGCGCTAGCGGCTTTGGCGTAGTTGCCGGCTTGGAAATCGGACATCGCCTGTCCGTAGGCGGTGGCCAGATCAGGCTGTCCAGCTGGGTCCTGCGCGATCGCCAGCGGACTGATGAGAAACAAAAAGAGCGCCGTGAGCGGCGCGATATTTTGCCTAACGACTCCCCACATCAGGCCGACTATAGCAAAGGCTTCCCCCGGGAGTCGATGCTTTTGTCTCAGCGGGACGCGAACCGCCGTGCGTCCCGGGCCGCTGGAATTAGCGGCTGGTGCTGGCGGTTTTGGGACCGGCGTTAAGCTGCACCAGATCGCTCAGGATATTGAGCGTTTCGTCGCGCTCGGGATCGATCGCGGCCGCCTTGCTGTCGTCGCCGCCGTTCAATGCTGAATCGAGATCATCGTCGGCATCAGGGGCGGCTTCGGGCGCAACTTTCAGGTTTTTACTCTTCGCCTCGGCGATTTTCCCGGGATACATGATCAACTCGAGTTTGGGAGCGTCGATCGTTTCGAGAGTGACGCGATAAATGCTCGGCTCTTCTGCGTTGCGGGCGAGGCGCTCTTTCGACCGCGTTTCCTTGCGCGTCTTTTGTTCCTCGACCTCTTTCCGGCGCACGGCCTCGTTCAAAGTCATCCGGTTGTCGTCGAGTTTTTTGCGCAGACGTTCCATGTCTTCCAGCACGTAGTGAAATTCCGGATCGGCCGCCACGCGAGCTGCGGAGCGGACCTTCAGTTCGTCAATAAAGAGCTGGTGGCTATCCGACCACTTGGTGAATTTCGCCGGGGGCACCTCGTCGTAGGGGAGCGCGTTTTTTAGCGCGCCTTCGCCGAATTCAGGCAGATCGGTCAGCGTCGGGAGGACGATATCGGAGGTCACGCCGTGCAATTGAGTCGAGCCGCCAGCGACCCGGTAGAATTTCTGGATGGTTAATTTGAGCGCACCGTCATCCTGCGAGCGGGTACCGAGGAGGGAGGTGAAACGGCCAATCTCGAGAATGGTTTGCACCGTGCCTTTGCCGAAGGTGCTCTTGTCGCCCACGATCACGGCCCGGCCGTAATCCTGCAACGCGGCCGCGAAAATCTCGCTCGCCGAAGCACTCTGCCGGCTGGTCAGGACAACGAGCGGTCCATCGTAGGCAATTCCGGGATCGGGATCGGTCGAGATGACGACCCGTTCGTTGGCGCCCTTCGTTTGGACGACGGGACCAGATTTGAAAAAGAGACCGGTGAGTGCAATCGCTTCCTCGAGCGAGCCGCCGCCGTTGCGGCGCAGATCGATGACCAGGCCACCGATTTTTTCTTTCTTCAGCCGTTTGAGGAGCGCGAGCACATCCTGGGTCGTGCTCTTCTTGTGCGAATCCATGTCGGCATAAAACGAGGGGAGCGTGAGCCAGCCGAGTTTCACCGGATGACCGTCCCGGTTCTTCTTGATGATGATATCGGCGCGCGCTTCCTGATCCTTGAGCTTAATCTCGTCGCGCACCAGTTCGATCGTGTTGCGCTGCGATGGATCGGCCGAACTTGACGGAATGACGAGGAGCCGGACTTTGGTCCCCTTCTTACCGCGAATCTGCTCGACCACTTTGTCGAGGCGCATGTCGCGGACATCGACGAAATCCTTCGCGCCCTGCGCGACCGCCGTGATGCGGTCGCCTACCTTAACCCGACCGCTGGTTTGCGCCGGGCCGCCGGGCACGAGGCTCTCGATTTTGGCGTAGCCGTCTTCGCTCCGCAGCATGGCGCCGATCCCGACGAGGGAGAGGCCCATGTTGATGCTGAAGTTTTTCAGGTCGGACGCGCTCAGATATTCCGAATGCGGATCGTAAGCCTGGGCGAGCGCGTCGAGGTAGAGCTTGACCTGCTCTTCGTCATCTTCTTCGCGCAGATTGCGCAGCATCCGGTCGTAGCGGCGTTCGACCAATTTCGGTCCCGGCTCGATCGGATGCTCGCTCAGTTTTTCCTGGAGTAGCTCGTTGGCGATGCGATTGCGCCAGAGCGCGTCGGCCTCGGCTTCATCTTTGGGCCACGGAGCTTTTTGGCGGGTCAGGAGAACGGTTTCATTCGAGTTGAAGTCCATCGGCTGCTTGACCAGCTCCTTGATTTTTTTGACCCGGTCTTCTACCCGCTTTTGGAAGACGGCGAAAATCTCGTGCGCCGGCTTTAGGTTTCCGAGCAGAATGTCGTCATCCAGGCTGGTGGCGTACTTGGCGGTGAATCCGGCGATGTCCTTCTGGGTGAAGAAGAGATGGCTGAAATCGAGGATCTCGAGGTAACCGGTGAGGAGTTTGCGCGAGACCTCGTCGTTCAGCGGATGATGGGTGTAATGCCCTTCTTCCAGCAGGCGGCCGACGGAGAGCCCGATCTGCTCCGAATCCGACTTCGCCAGAGCCGGCTGCAGACCCAGCGCGACGACCAGCAATCCGGGCAGCAGCGCGAGAGGCGGACGAAGGAAATTTTTCATAAACTCGGAGAAAAAAGCTCGCAGAAAACGATTTGAAAGCAAGGTGAGCGAGCCGGTAAAAGCCTGATGTGAAGAGTGAGACAACACTCTCGGGCTAAGATTCAAATTTAGATTCGGCTGCAGGCTGTCGCTTACGCTGCATTTTCCGTTCCCGCGGCTGGAGGGCGTGTTAGTTTTCACTGCTCCCGGTCGGATCGGGGGAGGGCAGGACAGCACGATGATAAAATACCAGACATTTACCGGGGGAATCTTCGAGACGAATTGCTATGCGCTGGAGGCTCCCGACGGCTGGATCCTTTTCGATGCGCCGGAGGGAGCCTGCGACTGGCTCGTCAGCCAGAAGATCGAGCCGCGCCTTTTGCTTCTGACCCACGGCCATATCGATCACATCCAGGACCTCGCCAAGATCAAAGAACGATTTGGCTGTCCCGTCGGTGTG
Organism: Verrucomicrobiota bacterium; assembly: GCA_030856765.1. Taxonomy (GTDB): domain Bacteria; phylum Verrucomicrobiota; class Verrucomicrobiia; order Chthoniobacterales; family UBA10450; genus Palsa-1392. The sequence goes on from JALYOR010000155.1 coordinate 25,163, forward strand.
CACCCGGAGAGCGCTCCGATGATTTCCGATCGCAATTTCTTCCGCGACTTCGGATTCCAATTCGAGATCGAGCCGGTCCAGCCCGACATGCTGATCGAGGCTTTCCCGGCCCGTGAATTTCTGGGGGTGAGCTTCGAAGTCTTGGAAGTGCCGGGCCATTGCCCGGGCAGCCTTTGTTTTTACTCGCGCGAGAACGAACTGCTCTTCGGAGGCGACGTGCTTTTCGCGGGCGGAGTGGGGCGCTGGGATTTGCCAGGGGGCGATGGCGACTTGCTCTTCGCCGGCATTCGGGAAAAGTTGTATTCGTTAGGGGAGAAAGTCATCGTCCTGCCCGGGCACGGACCCGCCACCACCATTGGCGACGAGAAGCGCGGCAATCCGTTTGTGCGCCTCTAGCATTCTCCCACCGGGGTCAACGCCCCCGGCTACAGCGAGCGGTGGCCGTGCGCAGGTCCTCGAGGCCGGCGATTCCTCCCAGCACTTCGCCTAACGACCGCAGGGCCGGCGGGATGTGTTGCACGAAGGCACTGTAGCCCTTGGCCAGGCCGAGGTAACCAAAGGCTCCGAGCGCCTGCATCAGGCGTTGCATCGCGCAAAAGCGAAATCTCTCCGAAAATGCCGGGTCATCGATCCCCGCGATGCGCTGGTAGTAGTCGATCAGCTCGGAGCGCTCGCTGGCGTTGAACTCCACATAGGGATCGTAGACGAGCGAGGCCAGGTCATATTCCGCCAGGCCCGGCCGCATCCCCTGGAAATCGATCAGGTAGGACTGGTTGTCGCGCACAATGATATTTTGCGACTGGAAGTCGCGATGGATGAGGACTCGGGGGTAACTCGCCAGTCGCTCCGCGATGGTCTTAAGCATGGGGAGGGCCGATAGTTTCCGCAATCCATCCTCTGTCACGCCAAAACGACGCCCGAGGCAATTCTCGAAAAAGTAATACTGCTCCCAGAGGTAGAGCGCGGCGTCGAATTGCGCCGGTCGCTCAGAGCGGATCTGCTCGGAGTCTGCCACCGGGATGCGATGCAGCTTCGCGATTTCATCCAGCGCCGAAGTGTAATACTGGCGCCGATCGGCCCAGCTCTCTTCGCGATGGCTCCAGAGGTCGCGTTCGCCGAGATCTTCGATCCAGATGAGGCCCTCCTCCGCGTCGTGGAAGTAAATCTTCGGGGCCCGGACGTGGTGGGCGGTCAGAAATTCCGCGATCTCGACGTAACGCTGATTCTCGGTCTGTTCGCGGGTGTATTTGATCAGGACGATGCTATGATCGGCGGCGAATTGGATGCGATAGAATCGCCGTCCCGAGCCGCCCTTCTCGATCGGCTCGATCTTGACCTGCGCCTCTTCGAAGCGTGGAAAATGCAGGCGGGTCTGGCGCAGCAGCGTCTCGTCGATAATCATCCTGGCTTCTTAGATAACCGCATCGCTTCGCACGCCTTCCGCGCGGCGATGCGTGCGGACGATACAGCCATTTATTTGGGCGTGGGAAGAAATTTGTGCGCCCGGCCAGAGGATCGAATCTCTCACCACCGCGCCGGATCCCACGCGGGAACCTGCGCCGATCACCGAGCGTTCATCGATCTTCGCACTCGGGTCGACTTTGGCGTCCGGCGCGACCCGCTCCGGCCACTCCGGCGCGCGGACGTAGGCCGGCCGCCAGTGCTCGTCGGCGATGGTGCGATGGACCGCGAAATACTCTTGGCGCGAGCTTAGATTGAACCAGCGGCCTTCACTGGAAATGACGCCGCCAATCTTGCCACCCGCGCCGATCCACTCCCCCAGCACGGGGATAAAAGAGATTTTCTGGCCCGCCGGAATACGCGCAAAGACGCTCGGATTCCAAACCGAAACGTTGGCGTAATCGAAAGTGCCGGGATGGCCATAACGATTGGAGATATCGATGACCCGCCCGTCGCGAAAAGCGAGGTTGGCCGCCACCCCGGTATCGCGCAACGCGAGGGTGACATCGTTCCCGCAGCGCAGGTGTTCATCGATCAGCGGCGCCAGCGAGAGATCGGTCAGGACATCGCCGCTGTAGACGAGAAAAGGCTCATCGCCGAGCAGCGGCTGGGCGTTTTTGATTCCGCCGCCGGTTTCGAGCAGGATCGGTTCGTGGACCAGCCTAACGGGAAGCTGGCCACAGTGCCCGTCCGCAAAAAGGCTCTCGAAATGTTGGGGCAGATGATGGGTGTTGATGACAAATGAGGTCACTCCGGCCGCGGCCAGGTGATCGAGAGCAAAAGTGATCAACGGCTTTTGGAAAATCGGCACGAGGGGCTTGGGGAGGTCGTCGGTCAGCGGCCGCAGCCGCGTGCCGAGGCCGGCTCCGAGAACAAAGGCTTGCCTGATCATTCGCCTAACGAATTATGAGCTCTCATCGAGGAAAGCGGTCGATCGTGCGCCCGGCCTGCGATGTCAAGGCTTCCCGTCGTGCCGCTGGCGGAACCAGAAAGGACGAGGGGAAGCTCCTCCCTCCGGAGGGGCATGCTTCCGCATGCCCAGTCCCTTGATAGATTTAGGTGGAATCGAAATGCTCTTAAGGAATGCTGTAGGCCTCGAC
>JALYOR010000012.1 GCA_030856765.1 Verrucomicrobiota bacterium
CGCCGACATAGGTCTGGGGATCGCGACTGGTCGAATGCCAGACACGATCGTCAAAAGCGAACCCCTCCAGCTGCGAGCGAAAAAGGATCCAGTCGATCCGCTCGTCCTTCGGCCAGTTCGCGGTCTGCATCGCATTCACTTTTTCGAGCAGGGCTTTGATATGCTGAGCCCGTTCCTCTGTTTTCTCCGCAGAGTAATCCGTCAGGCGATCGTCCCAAGTGTGCAATCCGGCGTCGCTGCTCCGCACCGGATAGCTTTCATTTCGCCAGGCGTAGAACTCGTCGGCCAGTTTGTGCAGCGCGGTGGCCGCGGCCCGCCCTTGCAGCCCCGGCCCCGGTTTGGTCAGGAGCGTCTTATTAGACACGTCCGGCCTGTATGGCGCTGGCGTCTGACCGCTTGCCAGTGTGCCAAGGAATATGGAAACCGCTACCCTGCAGAGAAATCTCTTCACAGGCCGCACCTTAAGCGTCCGGCTTTGATACGGAAAGCCCAAAGCGCATGGCAGGCATACCGCGCCTCACCGAATCGAGCCTTTCCATTAGCTCGCGCAGCACGGCTCGACTCTGCCCAGCTCCTCTGCTTTCCCAGGCGCGGGCTGATCGCGCAGACGGACGCTCAAAACCAACTTCCCGAAGGCGGCTCCGCGCGAGACCTCCGAGCCCGCCAAGCGGGCTAAGCCCAACCAAAACGCTCTTGGCTGCGTCTTAAGGTCCGGCTGTAGGCCTGACCGTGAGCCGGGCATCCTTGCTGGCCACGCTCCCCGCCAGGTTAGTCACTTTAACCGAGAAGAGATCGCCATTGTTCGTTTCCGAGGTAGGCGGGGTTATGTAGGAATTGGCCGTGGCCCCGGGGATGTCGGCGCCGTTCACTTTCCATTGATAACTCAGCGGTGGAGCGCCGGTCGCGCTGACCCAGAATCTGGCTGGCATTCCGACTCTAACTTTCCTGTTCCCGGGTTGATTCACAATCATCGGAGGTGCTGGAGTCGGCGTGGGGGTTGGGGTCGGCCCGGCGTCTGATACCGTATAGGCGACTCGGACCGTGCCATTTTCGTCGACTGCCTGAAGAACAAGTCGATCGGGCTCAGTCAGCACGGTAACTAATCCATAGCCCTGGCATGGATTTTCGAAATATCCTTCGCTCCAGCTGCCGGTCGGCGCGGTGGAGCAGCGGACCCCGTCCTTGTCAGAATTAGGTGCCGCTACGCACATCTCAGGAAAGCCGGAAGCGAGGCCGTTGTCGATCGCTCCCAGATGGAGATCGCCCGAGATAAAGACGACTCCCGTGATATGGTTATCGGTGATGAAGTCTTTCAGCTCCTTCCATTCCCTCTGGTAACCGCCCCAACCCTCGTACAATTTCGTCGTCGGATTGGTGATGACGGAGGTGAAGATCACCTTCCAGAGGGCGGTCGAGGCGAGGAGACTATCCTTGAGCCATTGCAGCTCGCTCATCGCTCCGAGATTATTTCCATCCAGCATACTCTTCTCTTCCCCATCAGGGTCGTCGTCGGGGTCTCGCTGGCTGCGACAGTCGAGAACGAAACCTTCCATCTGGGCGTAGGAAAATTTTTGCCAGGTGCCAGGCGAAACTGCCGGTAGCGGATAGGTCGGCATATACTCTTGGAAGACCTGCTGAGACATGGGCCAATCGGCATAGGTCCGATCAACGTTGTTATATCCAGCGTCGTGATCGTCCCACTGATGAATAACGGGATATTTTTCCAAGATCAGCGGCACGAAATCGCTCATGAATGGCGTCGTGCGATCGTAGAGATCCCTGAACATATTTCGCTTTGTTTCGAGCGGGCGCGGACCGCGGTGATCGAAGTCACCCCCAATGAACACGAAATCCGGCTTCTCGGCCGAGGCGCTGGCAAAGGTAGGAGAAGGGCGCTCGAGCTTGCTTACGGTGTTGAAATCGGTCAGCACGACAAACTTGAAGTCCCGCGATGCACCGCTCGCCGCGAAAGTCTTGAAGGAAGGGTAAGGCGACCCCGAGGGGTGAGGGATCCCATTGATTACCGCCCCCAAGTAATAGGTAGTCTCTGCCTTGAGACCGCTGAGCGGAACGATCTTGGTAAAATCGCTCGCTTCGGTCGTATCAAAACCTTCTGACTTGAGATAGCTTGGGAGTTGTGGATCCGTGCCGTAGCGAACGAGGACGTGGGCCGCGCCGGAGGTTCGTACGAACACATTGGCGCTCGCGGCCGTGACGCCTCCGACGACCGGGCCGTGGCTGAGTGTTTGCCCAACAACGAAGCTGAGCCCGAAGGATTGGAAGAGGCAGAAAAAAATAAAAGATCGGGGACTAGGTTTCATAGTCAGGGGATAGCATGCACAGAGTTTTGCCTTGAAGACAAGCCCGAATTTCGCTTCCGCAGGATGCTTCATCACGGGAGTGAGTTGAAAATACAGAAGACTCCAGCGAAACATCGGCTTCAAGCAAAAATGTACTTTTGGCTTGACCTTCGCGCTTAAAACACAAAGCCTTGACAGGACCTAGCCGCACTCTCGTCATGACTTCCATAAAGCCCCGCGCAAATTCTATCAGCCTGAGCACACTGCTCGCCCTCATCCTGGGCACCTTCCTGTTGCAACCCGTTCATCTGTCGGCTCAGACCGCTGGCGATCGGCGCGCGCCTGAGGATCGGTTCAGGCGCGCCGCGCCATCGGCGGCCTTGCCAGTTTTCGTCGACGTAGCCGCATCGGTGGGGATGAAGACGCTGGGATTTACCTACGGCAACCCGATCTGGGGGGACTACGACAACGACGGCGACCCGGATCTCTTCGCTGATAACCATCTCAACATTGCCCCTTATCTTTACCGGAATAATGGGGATGGGACATTTACCGATATCTTTAGCACAAGCGGAATTGCGGGACCGGGCGATAAACATGGCTCGGCGTGGGCCGATTACGATAGCGATGGCGATCTGGATCTGACGATCACGAAGGGCGCGGCCGGTGGTTCGATCCTGGGGACGAAGAAGGACCTGCTCTACGAATACCTGGGGGCAGGTCAGTTTGTCGACCGGGCCGAGGCGGCGGGGGTGGTTAACTCCTGGGGTCGCGGGCGCACGGTTGCCTGGGGGGATTTTGATCGCGACGGAAACGTCGATCTGCTGGATGTGAACTTGAAGACGGACCTGGTCCTTTATCGGAGTAACGGCGACGGTACTTTCACCGACGTGACGGCGCAGGCCGGTCTGGGACACTTACAGTATGTCGAGGGGGCATTTGCCGATTATGATAACGATGGGTTCCCCGATATCTTTCTTACTTCTTCGGTCCGGCGCGATTCGAACAACGACGCGCTTTACCGAAACAATGGCGCTGGCACCTTCTCGAACGTGAACAGTCAAGCCGGGATTCTTGCCGTCACTGGCGGCCGGGCCCTGGCTTGGGGAGACTATGACAACGACGGCGATCTCGATCTCTACCTTTCGCGCGGGACCGACGAGCTCTTTAAGCAGATCCTTTACCGGAATAATGGCAACGGAACCTTTACCGATGTAGCGGATGCGGCTGGCCTTGGGGTGATGAGTAATAACCGAGCGGCGGGTTGGGGGGACTTCGATAACGACGGCTACCTCGATCTATATGTCGTCGATTCCGGCCTCGACCCGGTAGGAAAGGGGCCTAACGGGCTTTATCATAACAACCGCGACGGAACCTTTACCAATGTCGCAGCCGAAACCGGAGTGGAGGCACTGGCCGAGAGTCGCGGTCGCGGCGCAGCCTGGGGCGACTACGACAATGACGGTTCCCTCGATCTCTTTGTCACCAATGGGGAAGACAACACCGACTTTCCTCAGGGGCCGCAGTTCCTCTTTCACAACCAGGGTAGCGTTAGTCATTGGTTAAAGATCAAACTGGTCGGGACCGCGAGTAATCGCCAAGGGCTGGGAGCCAAGATAACTCTTCGCGTCAGCCGCATGACGCAGTATCGGGAAATGAATGGAGCCGACGGGCACTTTTATGGCCAGGGGGCGACGCCGCTCCATTTTGGTCTGGGCGCGGCCAAGACGGTCAACGCTATCACCGTCCAGTGGCCTAGCGGGGTGGTGCAGACTCTGCGCAAGGTCGCCGCAGACCAAGAGATCACGATCATCGAGACGCCGTAATCCGACCTCCCGGAGCCCAACAGTGGCCCAGAAGCAGCCAGAGGTGCGCAAGCCACTTCTCGCGTCGAATCATCCGCGGGCCGTGCCACGGCGCCCGCGCGCCCGGGTTCGGTGGCCCAAGCCGCTGGTCTCGTTGGGCCACTCAGTTTCCTTCCCTCCATCCCCTTTTTCTTCTCTTTCCGCCGACTACAGGTTCTCGCGCACCAGCTGCTCGGCGGTGGTGAACTTCGGTTCGATGTCGACCGGGATGTTGTTCATCTTGTCGAGCGCCTTCTGCACTTCCGGCCTAACGACTCCGAATTTTGCCAGCAACTCCTTCGCCTTCGCGTAATTACCCTCCGCCTGAATGGTCGTGATTTCGCGGGTCAGACCTTCGACGCCAGCTTTCACCTTGTCCTGGTTGACCGAAAAGGTGCTGTCTGCGTTCGCGACGAAAGCACCGGCGTCGAGGAGGTAGTTTAGTTGCAGCGCCATCCCGAGGCCGTGGGCTTCACTCGTCCCGAAACGCAGGGTACGGAAGCTGGAAGCGAGGAAGGTGGTGTAGAGCGAGCGCTCCAGCGCTTTGTCGACCACGCCTTTGTCGATCAGGTATTGCAGCGCGAAGAGACCGGAGATGTCGGCCTTCGCTTCTTCCAGCGCGCTGCCGGCTTCTTTCATTTCCTGGCGCACGGTGGTTTGGTGTCCGTTGACCGTGATGTTGTGCGGGCCGAGGCCATGCATCAGCTCGTGGACCACGATGTGGGTGAAGAACGCGTCGAAGGAGAGAGTTTTCTGATCCGCCGGCGAAAGGACTACCTGTGAAATTGGGACCAGGGTCTTGGCGAATTTGGCGTCCTGCACATTTTTTAGCATGACGCGCTTCGAGCCCTTTTCCTCGGTCACGCGTTCGTCATTAGGCAAATTGAAGGCGGCGGTCTGGACGCCATGGTTGGCGTCGCCGGCCGCGAAGATTTCGTTCACCACTACGATCGGGGCGAGCGCGCCCAGCTTCGGGTTGCGGTACTTCGGATCGATCGGCAGATGGTTCTCGATGTCCTGCAATTCCCCCGAGAACTTCTGCAGCTTGTCCGATTCCTCCTCGTCCTGCACCGTGATGAAGGCTTCGTAGCCGGCTTTGTAATTGAACCACTCGTCTTCGTAGACTTCGTACGGTCCGATCGTCGGCTCGATCGCGCCGGTCAGCTCCATCCAGGCGACGTCGCTCGGGTAATAATCGTTGCTGAGAAAGGCGTCGGCGCGGGTAGTGAGAAATTTCTTCAAGGTCGGCTCGGTCGCGGCGTCGGCCGCTTCGCGGAGGAGCGCGGCGGCGCGGGTCAGTTCGCCTTCATACTCGATGTTGTAAGGGACGATGGTAAATTTTCCGTCGGCGGTCCGATGGATCACGGTGAAGAACCCTTTGGCGCTTTTTTGTTCCGCCGCGGGGAGCGATTTGATCCACGCTTCCAGTTCCGCCTTGGTCGCGTTCGGCGGATAAAACCCGCCGCCTTCGGGTTTCGACGGGGCTCCCATGACAAACGGCTCGTTATGATCGAGCCGCGACCACGGACCCTTGTTGACCAGGAAATAATGGAGCCGGGCCAGGCCTTCCGGGCTCTGGTCGCCGGCGAGATCGAGCAGCATGGAGGGGTTCCCGGCCCAGGCTTGGCGAAGGAAAATGCCGTCGATGATCTGCGATGCCTCGACCAGTTTGGCGAGCACTTTACGGTCGTTAGGCGAAAGCCTGGAGAGGTCGGCCTTGATCTCCGTCGGGGCGAAACGGGCGGTCATCGCTTCGAGTTTCGCCTGGTCAGGCTGCTTGTTTTCGGGTGCGGCATTCATCGCGGTCGTCGCCGAGAAAAGGGCAATGGTCAGAAAAGAAGTGGGCTTCATCGCAGATTCTATCCGCGCAAAACGGAAGACGTGCGAGTGGAATCTGGGGAGCGCACGCGCCCCCGTCCGAGGCTGCCGGAACACTAGCGCCTCGCCCTTGCCAACTTTGTCTTCCACCCAACGCCTCGGGGAACGCCAAGCCTGTTTTGGCGAGGCGCCAAAACCAGCACGCGAGGGCGCCTGCGCTCCCCGGCCTCACTCTTCCCTCGCCACCGGATAAAGATTCCAGCGGTCATCGACAAAAGGGGTGCGTGCGTAAAACCAGCGCAGACGGTCTTTGGCGGAAGCGCGAAAGGCCTGGTCGCTCTCTAATTTTGCGTTGAATTCCTGCGCCAGCTTCGGATCGCTCGCCAGCATTCGCTCGGCCATCGGCTCGATCACATAGCCCTCGATATATTCCGTTTCCGACAGGACCTGGTCGAAAAAGCCCCACTCAAAAAACGAGTCCGGCGAGGAAGGCTCGAGCAGAATCACCGCCAGATCCCCTAACGGCTGGTTTGTCGGCACCCGAACGGAACCGGTTGCGAAATGCTGTTTTCGTTTCATCGCCACTGGCTTCGCAGTCATTTGCACGTGGCCTTCGAATGGTTGCGCTTGTTCTCCGGAACCGGCCCCTTGGATTCTCGCTTCCTCCAGGCGGTAGAGAGTGACTTCAACGTCACGCGGGGCGCTGATTTTCTCGAATTGAATTCCGTGCAGCTCGACCCTCTGAATGACGTCATTCCAAGCCGGCGGAATCCAATAGGCTTTCGGCCGAGTGACTGAGGTGGTGGCCTTACTGCGGAAGTAAGGGACTTTGATCATGATCGGTTTGCCCGTGAACTCCATCCGCAGCCCGCCGGAGATTGCGGAGGGGATCGCGCGGTATTCGATGGCTTTGTAATCGATCATTTCTGCGGGAGCTTTGGGATCGACCTTCCAGGCCAACGGAACGGTCGGGGGGTTGGCGGAGCGATCTGACGCGATCGCCTCCCGCAGGGTGGAAGCGTTTTTTGCCGCCGTGCGGAGGACGCTTTCGAGCAAGACGTAAGTCCCGAGGACGCGCCGCTCGTACGGTTTGAGGGAGTGGTTCTCGACCAGGACGGTCGGCAGATGACGCACGTCGCCGTAACCGGTCGAGAAGCGCGGGTCGGCGAGCCAACCGCCGATGCCTTTGGCCAGATCGGTCGGCGCGATCCAGTTCGCGGTGTCGGTCGATCCCGGAACATGGCCCATACTCGTTAGGTCTCGACTCACGGCCGGGTGGAAGGTCTTTTCCAGCCACTGCGCGATCGCGGGGGAGTGCCCGCCCGTGCCGTTGAATCCGAAACTAATGTCGTACTGGTAGTCGGCTCCATCGGTGACGTGGAGATCGAGATAGAGATCCGGCTGCCACCGATTGAGCGCCTGGATTATCGCCGCCATTTCAGGCGTGTCGGCCTTGGCGTAGTCGCGGTTCAAATTCAGATTCTTGGCGTTGGTGCGCCAGCCCATAACCTCCGGGCCACGCTGGTTGACGCGTCCGAACTTGGAAGCGCGCTCATGCCCGTCGACGTTGAAGATTGGGACAAAGAGAAAGTTCGCCGCCTCGAGCAGATCGCGTTTCGTCCCGCGCACCGTCATATCGCGGAGCAACATCAAGCCGGCGTCTTTCCCGTCGATCTCGCCGGAGTGAATGCCGGCCTGGGCGAGGACGATCGGCTTGCCGTTTTTGCGCAGCGCTTCTGGCGTCGATTCGTTGTCACGCGCGGCGATGATCATCCAGAGGTCGCGGCCTTCGGGAGATTTCCCGAGCGAGATCATCTTCAAGTGATCCGGCGCGGCGTCGACGAGCTTGCGCAGCCAGGCCACGGTTTCGTCGCAGGACGGGGTAAGCCGAAAATCGGCTTTCTCCGCGGGCGTGATCCAAGGATCATTTTTCGGCGCGATCAGGGCGCGGCTTTTTCCGTCCCACGGCGCGAGTGGCGGAAGAATAGGTTCACGGGCTGCGGGCGGAAACTCAGGCGCGGCCGAGACAGTCAGAGCGATGAGAGAAAGCGCGAGCGCGCCGGCGAAACGACAAGAAGGCATGCGCGAAATTGGCAAATCGCGCCGGGCAGGGCAAATCGGAAAGCTGAGCCGGCTAGATCACGCCCGGACAGCTAAATAACGCCCGAAGGTGCTTTCGCCTTCGCGCGGTCGAGCATCCGGACGGGCGAAATCTTGACCACGTTGTCGGGATCGTAATCGATCAGTTTGAGCCAATCTTCCGTAATGTCGGTCGCGGGCAGGATTTCGTTTTCGAGATACTCGGCGTTCCAGGCGACCTGCAGATCGATTTCCCTGATGCCTTCGTCCGGGCCGGGGACAGCGTCGCCGGCTACAGTGAGCGCTTTTGCGATCGCGCGCTTAATCGCCATGCCTTTGGCCCGTTCTACGACCGAAGCGATGATCGCGCCGCTTAATACGTCGCTGCGGAAGAGCGCTTCCTTGCGCCCGCTGCGGAGCGTGACTTCGAGGAGACGGTTCTCTTCCTTTTTGGCAAACTGCGTTTCGATCAATCGCCCGATGAGCGCGTCGATCGCGGCGCCCTTCGATTCCGCGCTCTGCAAAACCGCGGGGTCGTAGGGCAGATCCTCGGTCAGATAGATGCGATAAATTTCCCGCGCACCTTCCTTGTTCGGCCGGTTCACTTTAATTTTGCGATCGATTCGGCCGGGCCGCAGGATCGCGGGGTCAATCAGGTCGGCGCGGTTCGAGGCGAGAATGATCACGACTTCGTTGAGCGAATCGATCCCGTCCATCTCGGTGCAAAACATCGGCACCAAAGTGGAAAGAATGCTCGAGTAACGCGATGCGCGCCGGGTGCCGAGGATGCTTTCGGCTTCATCGATGAAGAGGAACGGCATGAATCCCTCGCGGCGCTTCTCGCGCGCCGTGGCAAAAATCTCGCGCACCATCCGCTCCGATTCGCCAACCCACATATTGAGGATCTCGGGCCCCTTGATGTGCATAAAATACTCGCGCATGTCGGCGCCCGATTTGCCGCGGAGCTGCTTCGTCAGATTATAAGCGGTCGCTTTGCCGATGAGCGTCTTGCCGCAACCGGGCGGGCCGTAAAGCAGGAAACCTTTCGGCGTCGCGTGCTGGAATTTCGCAAACAACTCCTCGTGCAAGAGCGGCAACTCGATCGCGTCGCGAATTGCCTGGAGCGCTTCGTCCTGGCCGCCCACTTTTTCCCAGGGCAACTCTGGCACTTCGTCGAGATAATGATCGCGCGACTGCGGGCTGGCCAGGACCTCGAGCGCGACGCGGTAGTTGGCATCGACCCGGACGTCATCGCCGGTTTTGAGCGGCGCCCTGGCCAATTGCGCGGAGCGTTCCAGGACTAACGACTGGGTGCCGTGTTCGGCGCCGACGCGAATGCGATCCTGGCCCAATACCTCGGCCACTTTCGTCACCGGCCCGGCCGTTTCAAAACCGAGATCGCCCACGATGACGTAGGCTTCATTGACCAGAACGCGCGTCCCCTTTTTCAATTTCGCCAGGCTGACCCGCGGGTCCACGTTGCAATAATAATCCGCGCCGCCGACCACGATCTGCGCGGTCTCGCGGGCCGGGCTGCCGAGGTAGGTACCAATGCGATTCGCGGGCGAGGTGACCTTCTTGATCACCTGCTCGAGCTTCTCGATCATGTCGCGCGCGTCGCCCACCATCTCCTCCTGCGCCTCGATCTCCGCGCGGAGGGCGAGAAAGCGTTCCCGGCCAGAAGCATCGAGGGGAAGCGCGGCCACCGCCCGGTCAAAAGCCTCAAGCAGGCTCAGTTGCCGCGCGGCGTCGTCTTCCGGGTTTCGATTCGATTCGTCGCTCATTCCCTGTCGTCCGCTCTGCGAACGGTCACCTCCAAAAAATGATACGCGCGCGGGATTCATGCCGCAAACTTCATGCCGGGCGGGCCGGGGAAATATCGGTTGCCGCGGGAGGCCCGGCATCCTACGGTGCCATCCTCTTTCGAGGAGTCTTAGCTCAATTGGTTAGAGCGCCGCCCTGTCACGGCGGAGGTTGCGGGTTCGAGCCCCGTAGACTCCGGTGGAACCAGCCGCGCCCGGTATGGAGACGACTAATGCGATCCTGCTCCGGAAACGGAAGCTGAGCGACACCAGCCTCATCATCTCATGGTGCACGGAATCGTTAGGCTGTCTCGAGACGGTGGCGAAAGGGGCGCGCCGGCCAAAGAGCGTCTTCGCCGGGAAGCTCGATCTCTTTTTTGAAAGCGAAATCCAGCTCAAACGCAGCCGCAAATCCAATCTGCATACCCTGACCGAAGCGGTGCTGCGGAATCCGTTTGGCGGGATTCGCGAAAATTATCTGCGCATGCAGACGGCTTCCTATTTCGTCGAGCTGGTCGAGATCAGCACCGAACCGGAACACCCGGCGCCCGAGCTTTTCCATTTGTTGCAACGCGCCTTTGGTTTTCTCGACACTCACGATGCGACCCGCCGCGCCGTCAGGCATTTTGAAGCGGAGCTGGCGCGTTTCGCCGGCGTGCATGACGCGGCCCAGTTGAAGAGCGACCCCGCCGCGGCGCTCGGCGCGCTTTTCGGTCGGCTCCCGCGCGGACGGGCGGCTCTGCTCAAGGCGCTGGTGTAACTTTTTTGCTCGCGAAATCGGTAGCCAGTTGCGCCGAGGCCGTTACCGTCGAGGTCGATGAAAAAATATCTACCTTACCTGATGGCGACTGCGCTCTGCGGCTCCGTCCTGACCGCTCGCGCCGACAACACCTACAAGCTCGACCCGGTTCACTCCTCGATAAGTTTCAAGGTGCGCCACTTTTTCAGCTATGTGAATGGCAGCTTCAAGACGTTCGAGGGCACGATCCAGGTCGATCCTGATCATCCGGAGAAATCCTCCGTCACCGCCACGATCGACGCGGCCAGCATCGACACTCAGAACGAGAAGCGCGACCAGCACCTGCAGGGCGAGGATTTTTTTGATGTCGCGAAATACCCGACCATCACTTTCAAAAGCAAGAGCGTGAAGCAGACCGGCGCCGACAGCGCGGACATCGTCGGCGATCTCACCCTGCACGGCGTAACCAAGGAGATCACTTTGCACGCGAAGTTCCTTGGGAAAGGAACCGGTTTGCAGGGTAAACCGATCAGCGGCTGGCAGGTCACGCCGGAGCCGATCAAGCGGAGCGATTACGGCCTGACCTGGACGAAAGCGGTCGAAGGCACTGCGGTGGTCGGCGAAGAAGTCACGATCTCAATCGATATCGAGGCAAATAAGGCTCCCTAACGAGTGCTCATCGCGTGCGGCAATTAGCCCTTCATGCCAGTAAGGGTGACTCCGCGCAGGAAGTAGCGCTGGGCGAAAAAGAAAATCACGATCACCGGCAGGGTCATGAGAAGCGACGCGGCCATTACCATCCCCATGCCTTTGGCGGTGCCGGGATTCGTGACAAACACACTGAAAGCATAAAGACCGAACGAAAGCGGATAAAGGCGCTGATCCGCGAGGTAGATTAGGGGCGCCATGAACTCATTCCAAGTGGCGAGAAAGGTAAAGATCCCAATCGCGGCCAGGGTCGGTTTCACCAGCGGCAGCATGATGTGCCAATAGATGCGAAAGAAACCACAACCATCGAGCCGGGCGGCATCTTCCAAATCGCGGGGGACGCCTTTGAGAAATTGCCTGAGCAGGAAGACGTAAAATGCCGGGGCGAAAAAGCTCGCGATCCAAAGCGGCTTCAGGGTGTTGTACCAACCAAGCTTTTGCATGATGAGGAACTGCGGAATCATCGTGACCTGGGGAGGAATCATCATCGTCGCGAGCAGGAGGGCGAAACAAAAGCTGCGGCCCGGCCATTGCAGGCGGGCAAAGGCATAGGCGACCAACGAACAGCTGAAGAGTGTCCCGATCACATTGAGGATGACGAGGAAGAGACTCGTCCCGACGTAACGCCAGAACGGGATCAGGTCGAAAGTAAGCCGGTAATTACGTGCGATCTTGGACCACCAGGCCCCGAGCTGACTCGTGCGCTGCAACTCGAGTGTAATCTTGATTTCGTTAGGCGCGGTTGTAGCCGGGGACGCTGTCCCCGACCGCCCGGCCGGTTCGAGGAGCGTCCACGTCTTGACCTTGGTCGGGCGATCGTCTGGGCCAGGCTCCTGCCAGGTGTCGAGCACCCATTCGTAATCCGCCAGCGGCAGAGCCCGCGCCGCCTCGTAACGCCGGCCCTCTTTTTCGACAAACATTCTGAGTTTGTGCCAGGTGTCATCGTAACGGAGCGAGAGCTGCAGGCGATGGAGCCGCGCAAGGGGGAAACTCGTCCGAAAAGTCTGCGTCAGGGTGACCGTGTCGCCTCTGTTGAAATCGTATTGCAGGACCGCGTGGGGCTCGGCGGACGTCCCGGCCTCGGTCAGTTGCGCCCCCGCGCTGCCTCCGACTTTCCACCCGGTTGCGGCGCGACCGCCGGAAATGAGGATGTCTTCCTGCTGCTCGTAGGATTGCGCACGCATGGCGCCGAGGCAGAAGGCGCGGCGTAATTGTCTGACGACTCCCGCGATGATTTCCGGAGAGATTTGCGCGGTGATCTTGGCGTGTAATTCTTCCGCCGGCAATTCCCAGAACTCGGCTGGCAAAACGGTCAGCAATCTTTGGTAGATCCCACGGGCGGTTTGCTGGAGAAGAAGATCGCGATCGACGTCGTTAGGCCAGGGATAATCGAGGGAGGCGAGACGCTGCCTGATCATCGCAACGGACTCGTCGAGGCGCGGCCCTTCGAGATCCGCAAACAGACGCTCGTCAACGTAGGGCGATTGCAGTCGGGGGAGGGGGCGCTGCGGCCACATCTGCATCCGTTCACCGAACATTTCCCGGTCCAGCTTGGCCGAGGTCGCCGCCATCCAGAGAAACGGCCAAATGAAGAGGAGCGAACCACCGATGAGGAGGATGTAAATGAGCAGCGTGCGGAGCACTTTCATCTCAAGTATGCAACCAAGCTCGAGGGTGGCTGCAGCCCGCCGGGTAGCGCACGCGTCTCGCGTGCTGGTTGCGGTGTCTCACCGCAACAGGCTTTCCTGGCGCGACCGCGTTTCGATTGAGCCACGACGCGTGAAAAGTTCGCGCCGGTGAAACACCGTCGCCAGCACGCGGAACGCGTGCGCTACCCAGCCAGTCACTCGCCTTCATAATGCACCCAGCGCTTCGAGAGCTTGAGTTGCAGCATCGTGAGGCCAAAGACGACCAGAAAAAGGGACCAGCCGAGCGCGGCGGCATAGCCCATCTGCAGGAAGCGGAAGGCGCTGTTGAAAAGGTGGTAGGCGTAGAAAAGGGTCGAGTCGACCGGGCCGCCTTGCGTCATGATAAACGCCTGGGTAAAAATCTGCAGCGTTGCGATCAAGGCCATGATGAGGTTGAAAAAAATGTAGGGCGAAAGGAGCGGCAGGGTGATGTGGCGAAAACGTTGCCAGGCGTTGGCGCCGTCGAGTTCGGCCGCTTCGTAATAGCTGTCGCTAATGCCTTTCAAGCCCGCCAGCCAGATGATCATGCCGCCGCCCGCGCTCCAGAGTCCCATCAGGATGAGCGCGGGCTTGCTCATCTGCTCATCCTGCAACCAGTTCGGCCCGTGGACGCCGAAGCTGGCGAGGACGGCATTGAGCAGGCCGGCGTTCGGATTGAAAATCCAGAGCCAGAGGATGCTCGAGGCGACCACCGGCATGATCGAAGGCAGATAAAAAAAAGTGCGCCAGACCGCCACGCCGCGGATCTCGAGATTGAGAAGGAGTGCGATCCCGAGGCTGAGACCCATGCCTAACGGAATCCCGATGATCATGTAGAGAGTGTTGCCAATCGACTTCCAAAACAGCGGGTCTCCCGAGAACATCCAATGGTAATTGGCGAAGCCGACAAAGCGGGCAGGATTCAGAATGTCGTAATCGCAAAAGCTGATGATGACGGAGAAAAGAATCGGCCCGCCGGTCAGGACGACAAACCCGATGATCCAGGGCGACGCACAGAGCCAGCCGCCGCGCCACTGCGAACGAAAATATCGACTGCTCGTCCCTTCGAGGGCCGCTGCACCGCGGGGCGCTTTTGTTTCCCACCAGTAGATAAACCCCGCGCCAAGCGCGATCAGGCTGAGATAAACGGCAATGAAATAACGCCACGGCATGAGCGAGCCGCGTGGCGGGCTGAGCGCCCGATCGAGTTGCCGTTGCACGGTTTGATTGGCGTCATCGAGAGCGGCCTTCGGCGTGAGCTTGTGGAAAATCGCGTTTTCCGTCGCGCGTTTTTGCTCGTTGAAAAGTAATTGCCCGACCGGTGTGACCGGCCGGATCGGCGACGTTTCGAGGAGGTCGTTCAGCAGGCGCACGCCGTCGCGTAGTTTGGGCGGGATGGCGGGGTTGCCGGCGACGTATTTTTCGTAGAGCCACCGGTTGATCTTGCGATTCCCATTTTGCGTCGGGACGTAGACCACACCCTGGCTCCCGAGCTCAAGGCGTTTCGCCTCGCCGATCACGCGCGCGGCACGCTCGCTGCAGAGGTATTTCAGCAATGCCCAGGCTCCTTCCTGATTCCGGGCAGTAGCGGGAATCGCGAAACACCAGCCGCTCACCCAGCTCATCCCAGGCCGGCCGGCGGCCACTGCTTTCGCGGGCAGGGGCGGAGTGGCCAAGCCGTAGTTCAGGTTGGCGCCATACTGCGCCAGACCCTCGTAAAGGCTCCAGTAACCATCGATCTTCAACGCCACTTTCCCCTGGAGAAAAGGATCGAGCTGGCCGGTCTGGCCACTGCTTTGGAAGGCGTAAACCGCGCCCGCGCCGCCTAACGAATCATAAACCTTGGTCATCCATTCCAGCGCCTCTACCACCGGCGGTTCGTTCAGGGTCATTTGGCGGCGGTCCGGGGTCATGAAGCGCCCGCCGTTCATCCAGGCATAGAGATAGAGCCAGGCGTTGCCGTAGTTCGGCGCAAACCCCAGCCGGGTGATCGCGCCACGCGCATTGCGTTCGGTTAACTTCTCCGCCATCTCCGCCAGCTCTTCCCAAGTCTGGGGCGGACGCGCTTCGCCTTGCTCATCGACGTAGCCGGCGCGCTTGAGCAGGTCCTTGTTGTAAAAAAGAGCGCGATCATCGACCCGCTCCGGTACGCCATAGGTGCCGCGTTCACCGGTGATCGGGTTCGTGTACACCACTTCTTCCCAGGCCGAGGGGTAATAGTTTTCCGCCCGAATGGCGTCGGGATCGCTGCTCTGCGCCTCGCGCGCGAGGTACGGATCAAGTTTCGCGAAAGCGCCGCGCGCCGCCCATTCGCTCACCGCATAACGATCGAACAAGATGAGGTCGGGCGGCTCTCCGCCGGCCACGCTGACAAGGAAACGGGTTGGGTCTGAGGTCTGATCGCGAGAGGCGCTCTGGCCGGCGATGACGCGATAGATCGGGTGACCCGGATCTTTTGCGTGCAGCGCCTGGCTCTCCGCCTCGAACGCGAGAAAGGCTTCGTCCAGCGCCGCCTTGTTCGCCCCGGGATCGCCGGTGAAGCTGATTTCCACGATCCCAGGCTCGTCCGGCGTGATGGCCCGGTGCGGGGAGAGGAACCAAAGGAGGCAAGTCAGCCCGAGGCCCAAAAGGAGCAGCTTCCACCAATTCATCGAGGCGCCGAATCTGGCAGCGCCAGGGTCCGGGAGGCAAGGTTATTCCGGTCGCGCTGCCTTCTCGCCGCAGTCGATCCGCGCATCGCCCGCAGGTGCTCCCCACGGTAGCTACGCCAAGCTCTTAAGATTTTTCGGGTGAAAGTCGCTTCCGTTGGTCTACTGTTCTCGATGCGATTTTGCTCCAGTCTTATTAGCCTCAGAAATTTGCCTCCAAAAACGCCGATCGCCCGGTTCGCTCTGCTTTTCGCTTTGGCGGTTTGCAGTCTGAGCCTGGCCGAAGAATCCCATGCTGCCGGGCGGGTTTTCGTCGCCAATACCTTGTCGAGTTCCGTCTCGGTCATCGATGACGCCACCGGAGCGCTCATTGCCACCATCCCGGTGGGGGTTCGTCCGATTCGCATCGTCGCCAGCCAGGATGGGCGGAAAGCTTACACCTCCAATTTTGTGGGAGGGACGGTCAGCGTAATCGACACAGTCAACCTCGTGGTGACCGCGACCATCCCAGTCCCGCCGGCGCCGCAAGAGAGCGACATCTCCATTGATGGAACCCGGTTGTTTGTCGTGCACCATACCGAGCAGTTGGTCTCCGTCATCGACCTGGCGACCAATACCGTGGTCAATGTGATTTCAATCGGCGACCCCCACCAGGGGACGCCCGGAAGGACCGCCACCGACATCACTTTTTCGCCCAATGGCCATTATGCCTACGTGCCCAACTATTCCCGCAACGTGCTCG
Organism: Verrucomicrobiota bacterium; assembly: GCA_030856765.1. GTDB lineage: Bacteria > Verrucomicrobiota > Verrucomicrobiia > Chthoniobacterales > UBA10450 > Palsa-1392. Next base: position 16,348 of record JALYOR010000012.1, read on the forward strand.
ATACGATCGACACCCAGACTTATGCGGTGACCGAGATTCCAACCGGCGCCCAACCGCGTCGAGTGGCCGTCAGCCCGAATGGGAAGCGCGTTTTCGTGGCCAATTTCGAAGGCGACTCCGTCACCGCGGCCGATGTCCGGCGTTTACAGGTGCTTGGCACCATCCCGTCCGGTGACGCCGCCCGCGGCATCGCAGTCACCCCGCGCAGCACCGAAGTCTGGGTGACCAACGTGAACGAGGAGACGGTGAGCGTGATCAGCAGCGGCAGCCTCGCTCTCCTGACGAAAATCCCGGTCGAATCCAGGCCCTGGAATATTATTTTCAATCGTGATGGCTCGCGCGCGATTGTGTCCAACACCGGCTCCGACACCATCTCAGTGATTGATACCGCGGCGCGCACGGTGATTAAAACAGTTCCAGTCGGCAACGGGCCCTTCTTTGCCGTTTACAATCAGGATGAGTCGAGGCTCTACATCTCCAATTCCGAAAGCCATATCAAAGATGATCCCGGCAGCCTGACGATTATTGACACCGCCGACTACACGGTCATCGGCAGTGTCGTCCTCCAGCTCCAGCCGTTTGATCTCACCTACGTAAATCCGGTCCTGTAAGCGTGGGCTCGTGCGATTGGAGGCGCCCGCAGCGGCCGCTACTCGCGGCAATACGGAAGGAACGGTGAGGGAGGGATTCGAACCCTCGGTACCCTTTTGGGGTACGGCGCTTTAGCAAAGCGCTGCTTTCGACCACTTAGCCACCTCACCCTCTACTCGGCCGTCGAAGTTGCGAGAATATCGGGGTCGTTCCATGCTCGTCAACCAGTTGCCTTGAACCATGCGGCTCCCTTCTCTTTTTCATCCTCGCGGCGGCGGTGCGTTGCTGGCCGGGTTGCTCCTTGGTGCGGGCTGTCGCTCGACCCCACAGCCGTCAGCCGCTCCCGCTCAGACCCGGAATCCGGTCGTGGTCGGCGAGATCGCGGTGGTGGATGAGGAAAAGCGCTTCGTCCTGGTAGATCTGGAATCCAATCTCTATGTGCCGGCTCCCGGCTCGCCGCTCCGCTCGCGTAATTCAGCCGGGGAAACCGCTCATCTGCAAGCCTCGCCGGAGCAGAAGAGACCTTTCATTGCGGCGGATATCGTGGACGGCGATCCCGCGGTGGGCGATCAAGTGGTCCGATGATAAGCGAAGCTGAGGCCTTGGCGACGGTCCTGGCGAAAGTAGAGCCGTTAGCCTTCACTCGGGTGCCGCTCTTCGATTCGTTAGGCCATTTCTCGGTTGCGGACGTGCTGGCCCAGCGCGCTCTGCCTCCTTTCGATAACTCGGCGATGGACGGCTACGCCGTGCAATCCGCTTCCTGCCGGGCCGGCGCGAGACTCCGCGTCGTCGGTGAGCAACCGGCCGGCACGGATCGTGGCCTCACGATCAGGGCTGGCGAGGCGATTCGAATTTTCACCGGCGCACCGCTGCCGGCAGGCGCCGACGCCGTCATTATGCAGGAGGACGTGACGCGCGAGGGCGAGATGATCCTCGCACAGTGCGACATGGAATTTGGAGAGTTCATTCGGCGTCAGGGCGCCGATCTCACGGTTGGCCAGACCATTCTGGCCCGGGGCGAACCGATCGCAGCGCAAACTCTCGGTGTCCTCGCGTCCCAGGGACTGGCCATGCTCGAGGTGGGCCAGGCACCGCGGGTGGCGATCGTCGCGACCGGCGATGAGCTCGCGCGCCTTGGGGACACGCCGCAGCCGGGCCAGATATTTGAGAGCAATTCGATCATGCTGCACGCGCTCGCGGTCGGCACCGGCGCGCAGGTAACCTGGCTCGAGCACGCGCCCGACGAGCTCGCCCGGCTGACGGAAATTCTCCGCCGCAGTTTGAAGTGCGACGCCCTCCTGATCAGCGGCGGCGTCTCGGTCGGAGATCGGGATTTGGTCAAACCTGCCCTGCACAGTCTCGGGGTGGAAATCGATCTCTGGCGGGTCGCGATCAAACCGGGGAAGCCGTTTCTTTTTGGCCAGGCCGCGGGTTGCCATGTTTTTGGACTGCCGGGCAATCCGGTCTCGGCCTTTGTCACTTTTCTCAAATTCGTTAGGCCAGCGCTCCGCAAGATGATGGGCGCGGGGGATGCGCACCTCGGCTTGCGCGAACTATCGGCGCGGCTCGCGTCGGACGTATCGAACGACGGCGACCGGCCGCATTACCTGCGCGGCGAATTGTGCGGCGGCCTCTTTCGCGTCGTCGGCCGGCAGGAATCGCACGCGCTCTTCGGGCTCAGTCGCTCGAATGCGCTCCTTCGGCTCGCGCCCGGCGAAAAGCTGGACGCGGATATGATCGTGACAGTCGAGGTCTGGGACTAACGAGGCGTAGGCGGTGGAGACCAAACTGGTCATGCGTCCGCTCGTCCAGTTTCTCCGATCTCGTTAGGCCAGCCGCCGCCTCACCCCTCCCACTTTTCCTGGGACTTGAGCGAGGGTGGCTGCGAGAATTCGTTGATCAACTCGCTCCCCGAGTAGACACGCACCCAGATTCCGCTCAGTTCATCCTTCGCCTTGCCCTTCGCGCCGTTGCTGTAATACCAGTCGGCCTTCAGGCGCGCTTTCTTCAAAGTCACCGCTTCCGTTTCGAAGCTGGTCTTGCCGGTATTCTGCAGGTTGCCGAGCGCTTTGCTGCCAGTGGTGCGCTCTGCTTTCGGTTCGGCGACTGCAGAACCAAACCGCTGGTGCTTGGAAAAAACGACATAGTCGACCCGCAGGTCGGGGATTTCCTTGAAGGAATGGTTGCTCACCGTGACGACGTAACCCCAACTCTCCTCGGAGATTTCCGTGCTCTGCGAGGCGGCCCGTTTCACATCGAATCGCTTCTGCTCGAACTTGACCTCTACCTGATACCCCGGCGCGGCGAGGAGCGTGGGAACGACGAGCAGCAAGAGCGTGAGCCACCGGAGCGGGAACATGATTTTCATGCTTCCGGGTTTAAGAAAAAGATCCCGGACGGTCAATGATTCTTAGCGTCTCTGCGGATTCGACACGCGCGCTGGATGCGGGCCATGCGTTTCTCTCTTACCGGGCACTGACAATCCGGGGAAAAACCGAACAACCAAGACAAACACTTATGAAATTAAATTCACTCCGAACTCTCTGGATCGAGGAAATGCGCGACCTCTACAATGCCGAAAACCAACTGGTGAAGGCCCTGCCGAAAATGGCCAAAGCGGCCAGCACGCCTGACCTGAGGAAGGCTTTCGAGAGCCATCTCAAAGAAACCAAGACGCACGTCGAGCGGCTGGAAAAGATTTTCAAAAAACTCGGCGAAAAACCCAGCGGCAAAACCTGCAAGGCGATGAAAGGGCTGGTGGAAGAAGGCTCCGAGATGACGAAAGAAGAAGGTTCTGGTGTGGTCATCGATGCCGGTCTCATCGGCGCGGCGCAGCGGGTCGAGCATTACGAAATGGCCGGCTACGGAGTGGTGCGCACCTTTGCCAGTGTGCTCGGCGAGAGCGAAGCGAAGAAGCTTCTCCAAACCACTCTGGACGAAGAAGGCGCGGCCGATAAGAAGCTGACCAAGATCGCCGAAGGCTTCGTCAACGAAGAGGCCGACGAGGCCGGGATGAAAAAGGCGGCGGCGAAGAAAAAGCCGCGCGCCCGTCGTTAGGCTGATCCCCGGCACATTTTCGCGCCATCGCGAGTCCGCTTGCTCGCGGTGGCGTTTCCGGTTGATTAGTGGGAGCCTGCTTTTGCGATGGGCCTGACCGAGTACCAACGAAAGCGTAATTTCGCCGTCACCTCCGAGCCGAGCGGCGCGAAGAAAAAGCCGCGTCCCAAACGCGTCAAAGGCGCCTCGCGATTCGTCATCCAGAAACATGACGCCAGCCGGTTGCACTACGATTTTCGGCTGGAGATGGACGGCGTTCTGAAATCATGGGCTGTCCCCAAAGGCTTGCCGTGGAAGCGCGGTGAAAAGCATCTGGCGGTCGAAGTGGAAGATCACCCGATCGATTACGAAGACTTCGAGGGCATCATCCCGGCGGGCAACTACGGCGGTGGCACGGTGATGGTGTGGGATCTCGGTGACTACTTCGTGCACGGAGAGAAACCGCTCGAGGCGCTGAAGAAAGGCCGGCTTCACATGGTGCTCGAAGGTAAAAAAATTAAGGGCGACTGGGCCCTCATCCGCACCCGGCGCGACGGCGACAAAAACCAATGGCTCTTGTTGAAGAGCGATGCGGATGTCAAACCAGTCTCAAAAAAGCGCGACGACGAATCGGCCAAGACCGGCCGCACCATGAAGCAGATTGCGAAAGATCGCGACGCGGAGTGGAAATCGAATCGCCCCGGTGACGAAAGCGCGCAAAGCGACCTGCGCAAGCGCATCCGCAAAGCCGTCGCCCGTAAGGCGAGCCCGACTAAAAAAAAAGCGTCGCGCGCCGTCCAAGTAAAGAGCGCCGCTCCCGTGCTGCCTGATTCACTCCCGTCAGCGAAACCGGGTTTCATCGTGCCGATGAAACCGAAGCTGGTCGAAAATCCGCCCGCCGCTGGAGGCTGGATCTATGAGCTGAAGTTCGACGGCGTCCGCGCGCTCGCGATCAAGCTGGGCGCGAAGGTGAAATTGATTTCGCGGAATGAAAACGATCTAACGGAGAAATTTGAGGAAGTCGCGGCCGCGGTCGCGGCCCTGCCCTGTGAGGAATGCGTGATCGACGGCGAAGTAGTCGCGCTCGATGACGAGGGTCGCACTTCGTTTCAACTCCTGCAGGCGCGCGAGATGGAAGTCCACGCCGCGCCGCTCTATTACTACGTTTTCGATCTCCCGCAGCTCGACGGCAAACTGTTGACCGGACTGCCCCTTACCATCCGGAAAGAAGCCCTGCGCCAGCTCGCGGCCGCGGCGGACGATCCGATTCGTTACTCCGGTGAGCTGGGCGGCGATCCTGAGATCCTTCTTCGGGAAGTGAAGAAGCGCGGGCTGGAGGGTATCATCGGCAAGCTGGCCGATTCCGTCTACGAGTCGGGCCGCCGGAGCGGTGCCTGGATCAAGCTGAAGTCCCTTAACGAACAGGAATTCGTTATCGGCGGCTACACTCCGCCAGCCGGTGCGCGCCAGCACTTTGGCGCTCTGCTTGTCGGCTACTACGAAAACAAGAAGCTTCTCTTCGCCGGCAAAGTCGGGACCGGTTTCAGCAGCAAGGCGCTCGCGTCGCTTGATGAGAAATTTCAAGCCGAAGCGCGCGGCGATTGCCCTTTCGCCGACCTGCCTTCAAAGCAGGGCGGCCAATGGGTGCAAGGAATCACTCCGGCGATGATGAAGAAATGTCATTGGGTGAATCCCGTCTTCGTTGCGCAGATTAAATTCGCCGAGTGGACTCGCGACGCGAAGCTGCGCCAACCTGTTTACCTCGGCCTGCGCGAAGACAAAAACCCGGGCGAGGTCAGGCGTGAATCAGCCAACGGCTAACAGCGACGATCCAGGAGAGCGCCACGACCGGGGCGTGTAAGGGCAACCACGGCTCGCAAATTCAAACGCTCCGAAGGCCGAGCGGAGAGCCCATGCATTCACTACTTCGCCCCAGCCAGCACGGTAGTCGCGGCTTGGAAGGCGGTCGCGCAGACGTTGCCGCTCTCATCGTAGGAGGGGTCGTAGCTGGCGATGGTCAGTGCTCGCACAGGCAGGATGCGGACGATGGCGGTGAGAAGTTCTTGCAGCTTCTCGCGCGTGTAGCCGCCACGGGCGGAGTAGCCGTTGGCCCGGCCGACACTGGGGTCGAGCGAATCGAGGTCGAAGTGGACGTAGAAGCTCTGCATCATTCCGCCGACGGTGTGAAGAACGGCTTCGATCGCTTCGAGCGACGCATCGGCGCCCAGGCACACGATCTGCGAACGAGCCAGAGCCGCCCCTTCACCCGGATCGAGGTCGCGGGCGCCGAGCAGGACGACCGCCTTTTCGGGCACGGGAGCGAATCCTTCTATGCTGTTCGCCAGTTCCATCCAGCAGCGGCCGGTTGCGGTCGCGAGAGTCATACCGTCGAGGAAACCGCTTGTGGTGGTTTGCGGACTGTTGAAATCGCCGTGCGCATCGATCCAGATCGCGCCGGTCTCTTCGCCCAACCCTGCGATCACACCGACGGCGGAGAGGCAATTGCCGGAAAGGACGAGCGGGAAGCGCCCGGCGGTGCGCGCCTCGCGGACCTGCCCGGCGACCAACCGCATGAGTTCGAAGCTGGTCTGCACTTCGGCCCGCCAATTGAGCGCGCCGGCCTCGATCGTTTTTGATTCGACCGTGTGGCCCTGTTCGACGAGGTGCTTCTGTAAGCCGCTCTCGCAAAGGTGCTCAGGCCCGGCACCCATCCGCACGCCGCGCTGGCCGGAATCGTAGGGGACGAGCAGAAATCGTGTATCCACTACTTATAGCGGCGGCCGCGTTTCATCACGAGATCAACCCGTTGCAGGAGATCGATATAGCGCAGGACGTCGCCTTTGACCGCGATGATGTCGGCATATTTCCCGGCGCTGATGGAGCCGTAATCCTTGTCGACTTTCATCATCACGGCTGGCCAATAGGTGGCCGCGCGGATGGTGGTCATGGGATCGACGCCGAGCTTGTTCACCCAGGCCTCCATCTCATGCCAGGTGGAGTTGCTGTGAAATTTCATCGGGATGCCGCTGTCGGTGCCGATGAGGAGGACGACACCACTCTCCTGCAATTGGTGAAACTTCTTCTTTACCGTCGTCGCGCGGAGCGGAGTGATCTGGTAGTAGGGCAACTGGCCCGGGTGGAGGACCGACGATTTGATATCCTCTGCGATGTCGTTAGGCACGTCGAGCCGCCAGGCGGGATCGTCGAGCGGCTCGGAGTTGTCGACCAGCGCCTGGTAATTGAGAAATCCCTCGATCGTCGGGCACCAGAAGAGGGGCGCCATGTTCATCTTGGCCGTGCGCTCGGCGATCGCTTTCAGGATGTCGTCGGGATATCCGGGCGCGGTGGCGAGGCCGGTATGCTCGAAATCGTCGACGCCGGCGGCGAGTCCGCGGCGAATTTCGTCGGGCCGATGGCTGTGGGCGACGACCGGAAGTTTGTGCGCGTGCGCTTCGTCGACCACGGCTTTCACTTCCTCCATCGTCATTTGGTCCTGGTCGATCAGTTTGATGATATCGACCCCGGCCTCGGCCAGTTTCTTGACCTTGGCGCGACCGTCAGCAGCGCCTTTGACGCCCCAACGAAAAGCTTCGGTGCCGGGATACGGCTCGTGTTGAATGAAAGGACCGGCGACGTAGAGCGTCGGCCCGGGGATCTCGCCTTTATTGATCTGGTCGCGCACTTCGATGCTCTCTTTCAACGGCGCGCCGAGATCCCGTGCGCTCGTCACCCCGGCCACCAGGAGTTGATGCGCGGCGGCCGGCATGATCTCGGTGCCGAGCCGGGCCGGATAGGTCTTGTCCCAATGATCGTAGTCGCTGTGCCCGAGAAGCATGGTGTGGACGTGCGAATCCCAGAGGCCGGGGAGCACATCCATCCCTTCGGTCGAGATGACTTCCGCGCCTTTCGGAATCTCGATTTTGCCGACCTGACCGATCTGGGTGATGCGCTCGCCGTCGATCAGGATGACGCTATTGGCGAGGGGCGGCCCGCCAAAGCCATCGATCAAACGGCCACCGACCAGCGCCGTGAGGCCGGCGGAAGCGGTGTGGGCGAGAGCGAAGGAAACGAAAGCAACGATGAAGAAGCGGACGCGAGCAGGAATCATCATGAACCTTAGCGGCTAGCGCGTCTCGCTGCCAACCCGGACTGCCTCTGGCTCCATCGTTTGGTCAGCCCGCGCTCCGGGTAGCGCACTCGTCTCGAGTGCTGGTTGCCGCGTCTCGCGGCGACGAACTTTGCTTTGGCGTCCGGTGGCGGCACGAGCGACACCGTAGCGAAAGTCCGCGAAGGCGAGACGCCTCCGCCAGCACTCGAGACGAGTGCGCTACCCGGCACCGGTGAGCAGCCGCTTGAAGAGGCGCGGTAGCGCCGTCCGCGTCGTGGTGGCCAGTGCCCCACGGAGAAGAATTCGTCGCACCTCGCGGCGCGGGACTTTGATCTTTTCTTCGGTCGGCCCAGCTTTTCGCAGCCGCGCGATCGTGCGGGCGCCGATCAGGGCGGGAAGGGCGGTGGCGAAGCGCAAGCGCCAGGTCGTTAGGGAAGAAGTGTAGTCAATCCCGGCGCTGATCCCCGCTTCCGCACGATCGAGCCAGCAGGCGAAGATTTTCTCCGGCGATTCGGTCGCCAGTTCCTTCGCCGGTAAGTAATCGCGACCGTTCCGAAGATCGGCGCCACGATCGCGCAGCACGTTGATGAGCTGAAGACCTTTGCCGTACTCGATTCCGAGTTTCGTCATCTCGTTAGGCGAACGGGTCGCGAAGGAGGGCACGTGTCGAAATCCGAGGCGGGTCCAGAATTCACCCACGCAACCCGCCACGAGATAGGTGTATTCGTCCAATTCCCCCGCGGTTTGGAGCGACGTTGGCGGTTCGGGGTCGCCAAACCGTTCCAGATCCAATTCCTGGCCCCGCACGATGGTCCGCAGGACCTCCCGAATATCGTCGCGATCCGCGGCCTCCAGTTTCGCCAGCCCGCCTAGAATCTCAGGTAGTTTCTCGATCAGGGTGCGCTCGTGCGGATCGCTTTGTTGCGCGGCGAAATCGCGCAGCGAATCGCTGAGCGCGTCAAAATCCAGCTCGCCGGCGATGACTTGGGCGAGACCGCGCAGAGTCGTCAGGCGAATCGCGGCGGGAATGCTCGCCGTATCCGCGATCGTATCGGTCGCACGGGCCAGAAGGTAAGCGAGACTGACCGGTCCACGCAACAGTCTTGGCAGGAATCGGATCGTGAGATAAAACGATCGCGAGACGGATTTGAGAATCGCCTTCACGGGCCGACGTCGCGGATTTCGATGCGTTTCAGGTCGGCGTTTCCGAGGCCGAATTGTTCCGCCACCTGGACGTGGGCGCCGGTCCGTTTGATCGGTGGGACTCTTCGCTTTTTGCGCCACGCCTCGAGCTGGCGCAGGGCGGTCGCGTCGATCGCGACCGGATCCTTGCTCGCGTAAAGAGTGGCGAAAGGAAATGAGTAGCCGGGCTGTGAGGCCGGCCCGCCGGCATACTGCGCCTGCAAGCCATCCATCAGATTGAGCACGACCTTTGGTCCGATGTGCGGGTCGGTGTAAATCTCGGGAATGCTGGTGGCGCCGAAATCGGGCGGGATGCCGAAGCGACGCCAATTGTCGAGGTTTGGGATGGTGACGTTGTAGAGGCAGCCGGCCACGCCGTTCCGCACGCTATCGCTCAGAACCGGCAGATTAATGATCTTGGTCACCTCGTTGGCCACGATCTTGGAGAGGTGGCTCACACTGCTGGTGTTTTCGGTTTCGCTGAGGAGCGGAATCTGGCCGCCGTTAGTGAGGTATTCGAAGTCGCCCCAGATCAGATTGCCGAGGAAGGGAGCCGAGATGGTGGCCTTCGGGTCATAGCCCTCGTGCGGCGGGATCGATTTGAGCTGGTAACCTTCGTTGCCGAGGTAACCGGCTTCCCTGATTCCACCGAGCGATTTGTCCCAGACGATGATGTCGCGACGGGAATGCCCGGCGGCGACGAGGCCGTCGACGATTGTGTTCACGATCTCGCGGTGGGTCGTGAAAAGTTCGCCGCCCGCGGCCGAGATTTTAATTCCCACCCGGTCGTTAGGCCGAACGAGCGAACGCCAGGCGCTGGCGATGTCGGGCTGGTGGGTGACGGCGAGAACGAGGGCATTGGTCATGCGCCGGACGAGCTCGGGATTGGCCTTGAAATCGCGAATGGCGCGGTCGTTGTGCGCGCGGTAGACGATCGATGGGGTGGGCTCGGGTGGCAGAGCCTGGGCGAGCGCGGTGACGGTGGACCCGACGCCGGCGAGCAGAAAAGCGATTGAGCGAAGGAGGCGCGCGTCGATGGTGGAGTTTATGGGCGAGGGAGCGGTTGACAACTCGGCGGCGAAATCGGTGCGGCACATCTATGTGCACATCCCGTTTTGTGCGCGGATCTGCCCCTATTGCGCCTTCTACAAAGAGCGGGCTGATCCAGCGCAGGCAGCGCGCTTTTGTGCGGCGTTGCTGGCCGAGCTGCCCGACGGCTTGCGGCCGGAAACAATTTTTTTTGGCGGAGGGACGCCGACCGCCCTCACGACCGCGCAGTTGGAAATCCTTCTCGAGGGGTTTCGCATGAAGCTAGATTTATCCGAACTGCGCGAATGGACCATCGAAGCGAATCCCGGCAGCGTTTCGGAGCGAAAAGCGCAGCTTTTGCGCGAATTCGGAGTGAGCCGGATCAGCCTCGGTGTGCAGTCGTTCGATGATAATTTGCTGCTATTGCTGGGGCGGGAGCATTCGGCGGCGCAGGCGGGAGCTTCGTTCGCGCTTTTGCGAAAGAGTGGATTCGAAAACCTGAACGTCGACCTGATGTTCGGCCTGCCCGACCAGACCCTGGCGCAATGGGAGGCGACGTTACGGCGGGCGCTCGCGCTCAAGCCAGATCACATTTCGTCCTATTGCCTAACTTATGAGGAGGACACGGAGTTTTTCCTGAAACACGCCCGCGGTGAATTTCGAACCGATGCCGAGGCGGATGCCGACTTTTTCACGGTGGCCGGAGATTTGTTAGGCGAGGCGGGGTTCGAGCAGTATGAAGTCTCGAATTACGCGCGCGCCGGTTTCCAATCCGTGCACAACCGGGCCTATTGGAGCGGACACGATTATCTCGGGCTCGGGCCGAGCGCGGTTTCGACCATCGGGTTGCGCCGCTGGCAAAACATTTCGGATTATCGCGTCTATGCCGACCGTCTTTTGAGCGGTCAATCGGCTTCGACCGGAGACGAAGTGCTCACCCCGCAGATGAAGCGATCGGAGTCGATTGCGCTCTCGCTCCGGACCAACTGGGGCGTGCCGGCGGAGTGGGTGAATGACCGGCCTAACGAGGTGGAAGAATTCATCAAGCTGGGTCTGATGCAACCAAGAGACCAGCGCTACGTCCTCACGCCGGCCGGGCGTTTCCTGGCGGATTCCGTGGCGGCGGCTTTCATCTAGCAGGCGCGGAGGACAATGCGCCCCCGAAATTGTCATCCCGATCCGGCGTAGCGCGGAGAGGGACCTCCCAATTGCCAGGCGGGCTCTTCCTTTTCTATTGGATACGTCGATTGCAACTGCGGGGTCCCTCTCCGTCCTTCGGCGGCTCGGGATGACAGCTCATTCGTGCGCGCTGCTCCTGTTCCGCTGAAAGCTAGACTTTGCCGTAGCGGCGCTGGCGGCGGCCGAATTCCTTGACCGCTTCGAAGAGATCTTCCTTCCCGAAATCGGGCCAGAGCTTCGGCGTGACGTACATCTCGGTGTAGGAAAGCTGCCAAAGGAGGAAATTGGAAATCCGCATTTCGCCGGAGGTGCGGATAAGCAGGTCCGGATCGGGGTAGTAGCGGGTGTAGAGATGTTTGCTGAACATCTCGACATCGATCATGGCGCGATCGATGTGGCCCTCGTCGATCTGACGGAGCAGGCTCTTGATGCCGTCGATGATTTCGAGCCGGCCCCCGTAGCTGAGCGCGAGGATCAGAGTGAGCCCGTTGTTAGGCGCGGTCTGCTCGATCGATTTGTGAAGTTGCTTCTGGCAGGCCTCGGGTAAATCAGTGAGGCGGCCGATCGCCTGGAGGCGAACGTTTTTCTCGAGCAGCTCAGGCGTTTTCTCCTTCAGGAAACGCTCGAGAAGATTCATCAAGGCGAAGACTTCGCTCTTCGGGCGTTGCCAGTTCTCGGCGGAAAAGGCGTAGAGGGTGAGGAATTCGATCCGCAGATCGCCGCACCCTTCGACGCAGGCGCGAACGGCGTCGGCGCCTTTCTCGTGTCCTTTGATGCGGCCCAGGCCTCGCTCTTTGGCCCAGCGGCCGTTACCATCCATGATGATGGCGACGTGACGCGGGATCGACTTTCCGGCGGCCATCGCGCTAGAGGATCAACGTCTGGCCGCGTTCCGGACCGACGCTGATCATGGTGAGGCGAGCGCCGGTTAGCTCGGCGATCCGCTCGACATAGGCGCGCGCGGCTTTCGGTAAATCGGAGAGCTTCTTTGCTTTCTCGGTCGATCTTTTCCAGCCGGGCATCTCGATGTAGACGGGCCGGCAACGGTCCAGTTGCGCGGCATCGCTCGGCGGCACGTCGAGTCTCTTGCCATCGAGACGGTAGGCGACGCAAATCTTGATCGGGTCGAGGGTGTCGAGACCGTCGAGATTGGTGATGGCCAATTCGTCGATGCCGTTGATCATCGTGGCGTAATGCGTCGCGACCGCGTCGAACCAACCGCAACGTCGCGCCCGCCCGGTGGTAGCGCCGAACTCGCGACCCATCTCGTGCAGCATGCCGGCGATCGCCGGATCTTCGGTCGGGAGCGCGCCTTCGCCCACCCGCGTAGTGTAAGCCTTCATCACGCCGAGAACGCGATCCATGCGATGGGGCGGAACGCCGGTGCCGGTGCAGGCGCCGCCGGCGGTCGTGTTGGAGGAGGTGACGTAGGGATAGGTGCCGTGGTCGATGTCGAGAAATGTCCCTTGGGCACCTTCGAACAAAATCTCTTTCCCCTGCTGCAAGGCGCGATGCAAATAGACCACCGTGTTGGCCACGAAAGGCTGCAATTTCCTGCCCGCCGCGAGAAAATCGGCATTCACCTTTTCGAACGAAATTGGTTTGGCCCCGAGCGCTTTTAGAATGCTGTTGTTCTCCCGCATCTTGGCCCGCAGTTTCTTGGTGAAAAGTTCGGGCTGCATCAGGTCGACCATGCGCAGTCCGGTGCGGGCGGCTTTGTCGCCGTAGGCGGGACCGATGCCCCGCTTGGTCGTGCCGATCTTGGTCCGGCCTTTGCGTTGCTCGCGCTGTTCGTCGAGCGCGCGGTGGTAGGGTAGAACGAGATGGGCGCAGTCGCTGATGAGCAGATTCTTCCCGATCGGGACCCCGACTTTGTGCAGGCCTTCGATTTCGCCTACGAGGGCGACGGGATCGATCACGACGCCGTTGCCGATCACGCAGATCTTCCGGCGCCGCAGAATGCCGGAGGGTATCAGGTGAAGGACGTATTTTTTTCCGTCGTGAATGACGGTGTGACCGGCGTTATTCCCACCCTGGCTGCGGACCACGATGTCGGCCTTGCCGGTCAGGACGTCGATGATTTTGCCCTTGCCTTCATCGCCCCATTGCGCGCCGACCAATATCGTATTTGCCATGGAGTTTGCCGGTAGAAAAGAGGTGCGGGATGGCTTCACCGGAAGCGTTCGGACACCGCGCCCGAAGATAGGATGACGGCCAATGGGCGCAAGCTGGTTTTGTTTTCGCGAAAAGAGAAGGCCAATCGTTTGGCGGCGAGCCAACTAACGCGGAACCGTAACCACTCGTTAGCCTGCAATTATGTCTACCATCCTGATAATTATCCTGATTCTGCTCTTGATCGGCGCGTTCCCGGCCTGGCCCTACAGCAGCGGCTGGGGCTACTACCCGGTGGGGGGCATTGGCCTCGTCCTGCTCATCCTAGTCATCCTTGCGGTGATGGGGCGAATTTAGCGTCCCTCACCCAGTTCGTTAGGCTAAATCGAGAAACGGGCTCAAGACCGTGGCCCGGCCTGGCCCGCGGGTTTGACCTGCAGGACGGGCAGAGGAAAGCGCAGTTTCAGTTCCTCGCCGAGGTAGATCTCGACGTGATGCATGCCGAACTGCTGGAACTGCACGCCGCCAAAGTAATGCACGTTGGTGGCATGGCCTTCCATTTCCTTGAGATCGAAATCGACTTCGGCCTGCGCAATCGTCTGAGTGTCGTCTGGTCCGACGATCTTCGAGCGTTGATGAAAGCGGCCCGCGCCGCTGCACCAGCGCGTCCAGATGCAGAGCCGCATGTAGTTCACCGGCAGTTTGGGTGTGGGCACGATGTTGAGGACGCCAACCAGCGTCTGCATGCCGTTGAATTCGCAGCGCACATCCTCACAAAGCACGCAGCTCTGCAGGTCGGGTAAAATGGTCTCGGTTTGCAAGGTGTGCCTAGCCTACGCTGTTTCGCGTCAGCGGCCAAGCAGCCCGCGGCTGAGCGCGAGGAGGAGAATGAGTCCGACGACGATGCGATAGATGGCAAACGGGGTGAAGCCGTGCCGCCGGACCCAATGCAAAAACCAGGCGACGACGGCGAGCGCGACGACGAAGGCCGAGACAAAGCCGAGCGCGAGGACAACCCAGAGGTGAGGAGTCATCACGAGCGGCGCGATCGCTTCGGTGGCGGCGTGCGGCTTGAGTGTCTTGAGCAAATCGTAACCAGTCGCGGCGAACATGGTGGGGATGGAAAGGAAGAAGGAAAACTCCAGCGCCGCTTCACGCGACATCCCGGCGACCTGGCCGGCCGCAATGGTGCACATCGAGCGGGAAGTTCCGGGAAAGATGGCCGAGAGCACCTGAACGGCGCCGATCCAGATGGCGGTGGGCAAATTTGTCTCCTCCATATGCTGGATTCTCGTCCTAACGAAAAGCGCATCGACCACCCACATAATGATGCCGCCGATCACGAGAGCGAACGCCATCACGTAGAGGTTCTCCAGGTTCTGGCCGATCAGTTTGTTGAACAGAAACGCGGGTACCGCTGTGACGAAAAAGGCGATCGCAACCAGGCTCAGCGGGTGGGTGAAGACGGTGCGGTCGCCCCGCTCTCCGCGGGGAAAGGTGCGGAGAAATTTAAGGATTCTCCGAAAGAAAAAAGCGGTTAGCGCCAGGATCGCTCCCAGCTGAATGACGACGCTGTACATCTTCCAGAAGCTATCCTTGAGGTCGATCTGAAGGAGGGCCTCCGCGATCCGCAAATGAGCGGTTGAGCTGACGGGCAGGAACTCGGTCAGCCCCTCGATCACGCCGAGCAGGATCGAGAGAAGGTAGTCGTTCATGTGGGCGGCGATCAGGGAAAGCCCCGGCGCTAGATCGCCTCGGCCCCGCGCTCGTCCGTTCGGATGCGAATGGCCTGCTCGACTTCGGAAACGAAGACCTTGCCGTCTCCGATTTTACCGGTCTTGGCGGCCTGGGTGATGACTTCCACCGCGCGCGAAGTGATCTCATCGGTGAGCACGATCTCGATCTTTACCTTGGGCAAAAAATCAACCGTGTATTCGCTTCCGCGATAGATCTCGGTGTGACCTTTCTGACGCCCGAAGCCTTTCACTTCACTGACTGTCATCCCCTCGACGCCGATTTCGGCCAGCGCCTCTTTCACGTCCTCCATCTTGAAAGGCTTGATGATGGCCTCGATCTTCTTCACGCGGTGATACTAGAACCGGGGAATCAAAGCGCAAGCCAAGGCTAGTCGCGCGCAGAGTCGATCGCCGCCAGCTCCGCCTCTACCATTTCGCGCACCAGATCGGGAAAGCTGTGGCGCGGTTTCCAGCCGAGGACGCGCTCGATTTTTTCCGGGGAACCAACCAGCTTGCCTGGTTCGGTCGGACGCTCGAAAGCGGCGTTGAGTTTCAGGAATTTGTCAGGCGACAGATCAATGACTGCGAAGGCCGCATCGATAAAATCCCGCACCGAATGCGTCTCGCCCGTCGCGACGACATAATCATCAGGCTCGGTGTGCTGCAGCATGCGCCACATCGCTTCAACGTAGTCCTGTGCGTGTCCCCAATCGCGCCGCGCAGTCACATTGCCGAGGACGAGTTCCTGGTCGAGGCCGCGACTGATCCGCGCCGCGGCGCGGGCGATCTTGCGGGTCACGAAGTTTTCTCCGCGTCGGGGCGACTCGTGGTTGTAGAGGATGCCATTGCAAACAAAGAGGCCGTAGGCCTGCCGATAAACCTGCGCCAACTGGGTCGCGAAAGCCTTTGCGCAGCCGTAGGGGCTGGCGGGTCGGAAAGGTGTCTCTTCGGTCTGGGGCGAGTCGGCCGCGGCGCCAAAGATCTCCGAACTGGAGGCGTGATAAAAGCGGACCGGTTGCGGCTGATCCCGGCAAATCTCGAGCAAGCGCAGAGTCGCCATGGCCACTTCCTCCGAAGTGGATTCCGGGATTTCGAAACTGAGGCCGACATGGCTTTGACCGGCGAGATGATAAACCTCCGCGGGCTGCACCTGGGCAAAAATTCGCCGCAAGGTCGTGCCATCGGAAAGATCGCCGTAGTGGAGAACCAGCCTGCTCCCGTAGAGCGATTCGTCGCCGCGCAGATGTTCGATCCGCGAGCGGAGCAGGTTGCTCGTCCGCCTAACGACCCCGTGCACGGCATAACCTTTCCCGAGCAAAAGCTCCGTTAGATAGGAGCCGTCCTGTCCGGTGATGCCGGTGATGAGCGCGCGCTTCGCTTCGGCCATGGCGGATGAATGGACGAAGCTGGTCGCGCAGACAAGAGGAAACCACGCCCGCGCCGGACTCGACGCCGGCTTCACCTCACGGCAAGGTGAGTCCGATTGATGAATCGAAAAGCTTTGCTTGAGCAGCTCCCAAGGCTGATGCCGCTCGCCGCCCGCTGGGCCGAAGCTCTCGAAAGACGCATCCTGCGCGAAGGCCTTCCTCTGAACGACGAGGAATTGGCCGATGCCCGCGACCTTGGCGTACTGGAGCCAACGCGCGTTCGCTTGCTTTGCCTAGCCAGAATGCCAGGGCCTGGCAACATCCTGCTGAAGACTGCTGCAGCCACGGTGCAGTTTCTCACTCCAGCCACCCGCGGCCTCGCCCTGCGCTACGGGATCTTCATCCGAGCCGATTGCTGGCGGGAGCGCGGCTTGATCGCGCACGAGCTAGCGCACACCGCGCAATACGAGCGACTCGGCGGGATCGAGCCGTTCCTGCGACAATATCTGGCTGAATACCTCACCGTCGGCTACCCGGCGGGGCCGATGGAGCAGGAAGCAATCGCCGCCGCCGGCCGACTCCGCTCCAACCGTCACGCCTAACGAATGGTTAAGTTGCCGCGGTCAGCACTTTTGGTTGCCGCGCTGGGCTGAGTTGTTAGCATTGCGCGAATCATGCGTGTTTTTGTCCCACGAGAAACCCAGTCCGGAGAAACCCGCGTCGCGCTTGTCCCAGAAGCGGTCAAACGACTGGTCGGACTCGGAGCAGAGGTCGCGGTGGAAGCGGATCTGGGCAAAACAGTCTCCATTTCCGATCAGGCCTACGAGGAAGCGGGCGCGCAGATCGCCCGCGACCGGCGGGAGGCACTGCGGTCCTCCGATGTCGTTCTGCGGGTGCGCAAGCCGCCGCCTGACGAAGTCGGAGCTCTCAAGCAGGGTTGCATCCACGTCAGCCTGCTCGACGCCTTCAACGAGCGGGAACTGGTCCAGGCGCTGGCAGCGGCCAACGTGACTGCGATTGGTCTCGAAATGCTGCCGCGCATCACGATTGCGCAAAAAATGGACGTCCTTAGTTCGCAGGCCAGTCTGGCGGGTTACGCCGCGGTCGTCGCCGCGGCCTCCACCATCGATCGCATCTTTCCGATGATGATGACCCCGGCCGGAACCCTCAAGCCGCTCCGTGTTTTCGTGATCGGCGTGGGCGTGGCCGGGTTGCAGGCCATCGCCACCGCGAAACGTCTCGGCGCCCGGGTCGAAGCGTTCGATACCCGGCCGGCGGTCGAAGAGCAGGTCCAGTCGTTAGGCGCGAAGTTCGTCAAAGTCGACCTCGGCGAGACCGGCCAGACGGCGCAAGGCTATGCCCGGGAATTGACCCCCGAACAGCTCGACAAACAGCGCGAAGTGATGGCGCAACACTGCGCCAAATCCGACATCGTCATTACGACCGCGCAGGTTTTCGGCCGCAAGGCGCCGCTTATCGTGACCAACGCGATGGTCGACCAGATGCAGCCCGGCAGCCTCATCGTGGACATGGCGGTCGAAAGCGGTGGCAACGTCGAGTGCTCGGAGCCGGATGAGACCGTGGAAAGAAACGGCGTCCGCGTCCTGGGCGTGCGCAACCTGCCCGGCCGCGTCGCGCGGCACGCCAGCGAGATGTATTCGAACAACCTGGCCAGCCTGCTCGAACATTTCTGGGACAAAGAATCGAAGACTTTCCGCATAGATCTGACGGACGAAAT
Source organism: Verrucomicrobiota bacterium (assembly GCA_030856765.1). GTDB lineage: Bacteria > Verrucomicrobiota > Verrucomicrobiia > Chthoniobacterales > UBA10450 > Palsa-1392. The sequence goes on from JALYOR010000012.1 coordinate 34,426, forward strand.
CTTGAAAAACTGCGTTCTGACTCACGACGGCCAGATCGTCAACGAAACCATCGCCAAGCTTTATCAATCCTAACGAGACCAACCTGCCATGATTCTCCTGCTCTTCATTTTCGTCCTCTGCGTCTTTCTTGGTTTCGAGTTGATCGCCAAGGTGCCCTCACAATTGCACACCCCGCTCATGTCCGGTTCGAATGCCATCTCCGGCATCACGATCGTCGGCGCTCTGATCGCGGCTGGAACCGAGGGCGGAGTCATCGCGACGACGCTGGGTGTTCTGGCGGTCATTTTTGCCACCGTTAACGTGGTTGGTGGCTATCTCGTGACCGATCGCATGCTTGCCCTGTTCAAGTCGAAGAAGCCGACCAAATAAGTTATGGCCGCGCTCATTGACTGGTCCTATCTCGCGGCGGCGATCCTTTTCATCCTCGGCCTTAAGCTGCTGGGCAAACAGGCGACCGCGCGCAAGGGCAACCTGCTTTCCGCGGTCGGGATGCTGATCGCCATCGTGGCCACGCTGCTCGTCAGCGGGTTGCATTATCAATGGATCATCGTTGGCCTGGTCATCGGTTCCGCGATTGGCGCGGTCGCGGCGCAACGCGTCCAGATGACCTCCATGCCGGAAATGGTCGCGCTCTTCAACGGAGCCGGTGGTCTCTCCAGTTTGCTCGTTGGTTGGGTCGAATATCACAATCATCCCATCCAACCCGTCGCTACCACCGTGCCGATCTTCCTGGCGGTTTTGATCGGCGGAGTCACTCTCACTGGCAGCCTGCTCGCCTACGCTAAGTTGGCTGAAAAGATACAATCCCGGCCGATTCTTTTCTCCTTCCAGCAGGTGATCAATGCAGGTCTGCTCGTTCTCGTTATTCTCTTTGGTATCCTCTTCTGTGCCCATCCGGAGACGAGTTACCTCATCTTCCTTCTCATCATCCTACTCTCCCTCGTCCTGGGAGTGCTGGCCGTTATCCCAATTGGGGGCGCGGATATGCCAGTCGTCATCGCCTTGCTCAATAGCTACTCTGGCCTGGCGGCGGCGGCGGCGGGCTTCATCATTCAAAACACTGTCCTGATCGTTGCCGGCTGCCTCGTCGGAGCCAGCGGCATCATCCTCACCCAAATCATGTGCAAAGCGATGAATCGCTCCATCGCCAACGTCTTCCTGGCCGGCTTCGGCGCACCAACCACCGCGGGCGCGGAGTCAGTTACCGGAGAAGTCAAAGCGATCAATGCCGAGTCAGCTTACTTTGTCCTGGAGGCAGCCGCCCAGGTTGTCCTCGTCCCGGGGTATGGAATGGCTGTCGCCCAAGCCCAGCATGTCTTGCGAGAATTGGCCGACCTTTTGGAAGCCAACGGCGCCGAAGTTCGCTACGCCATCCATCCGGTCGCGGGTCGCATGCCCGGCCATATGAATGTCCTCCTCGCCGAAGCCGACGTGCCTTATGAACAGTTGGTCGAGATGGACGCCATCAACCCGACCATCGCCACCATGGACGTGGCGATCGTCATTGGCGCTAACGACGTCGTTAACCCCGCCGCGCGCGAGACCCCTTCCAGTCCCATCTTCGGCATGCCGATCATTAACGTGGACGAAGCGCGCACCGTCTTCGTCCTGAAGCGTTCCATGGCCTCAGGCTTTGCCGGGATCGAAAACCCGCTCTTCTTCAAGCCCAATACCCGCATGCTCTTCGGCGACGCCAAGGCCAGCCTGCAGGCTTTGGTCGCGGAGTTCAAGTCTACCTAAGGTCCCTCAAAAAATGACTCAAGCCGCCTGCCTCCTAAAGTCAGTTACGTAAACGAAGCAAGCGGGGAGATCGGTCAATCACTTCCAGCATGCGGTGGAGGCGGAGCGCGACAGTGTTCGTTGAGCAGCTTGTAGGGGTTGTAAGGGGGAGTGAGGAGAATGTATTCTTGCCTTACAACTCGCCGACAACGCCCGTGCCGGCACAATTGGATTTATCGGTATTCATCCGTGTATAGATTGCCTCCGTAGGACAATCGGTATGACCGAGCGGGGTCGTGTTCCTACGGGCATCTTCAGGGAGCGCTTGCGAAGCGCTCCTCCTTGTCGCGCCCGGCTTCGCGAGTCCTTTTCTAATAGAGGAATGGGATGATGCGTCGGGGACGCGCGGCGTAGTCGCGATAGCGGTCGCCGAAGGTTTCGGCCAGGGTGGTTTCCTCGGCGCGGGATGAAAGACTAGGGGTCGTGAGAATATTCTCGCCTTGGAGGGTCTGCTTGGGTTGGTCCTCACTTTCGACACAGGATCGGCGGTGAAAGTAAGAGGGATAGGGTGCGTCCTACAATCCCGGCAATGCGTCGGGGCAACCAAGTTAAGGTTCTTATTCGGGAGCTAGTAAACGAACGGGATGACCCGGCGGGTGCGGGCGGCGTAGTCGCGGT